>JASFFJ010000810.1:0-3498 GCA_050124355.1 Desulfobacterales bacterium
CACGGACAGCGACTTCCAAACGGCGTCCCCATGCTAAAATTTCTTCCCCATCAACGGCTACATACGCGTCAGGAATGATGGTTCCATGATCGACGTCAATCAGACCTGCAGTTGTGATAAGTGATCTCATTTTATTGGGAATCATGCTTCGCTGCGGGCCATCCGCCGTTCCAGCCACTGGACGCCAAAGGAGAGCATCATACACATGACCAGATAAATGGCGGTGACGGTGAGCCATACTTCGATGGTGACGTGGGTGGCTGCCATCACCTGCATGGCCTGGAAGGTGAGTTCCTGGATCGAAATAACCGACACAATGGCTGAATATTTTAGGGTGTTGATAAACTCATTGGCCAATGGCGGCAGCACACGCTTGAGAGCTTGGGGCAGGATGATGTCCCACATCTGCTGCCGATAGGTGAGCCCCAGGGCGTAGGAAGCTTCCCACTGACCTTTTCCAAGGGACTGAATGCCGGCCCGCACGATCTCCGTGATGTACGCACCTTGAAAAATCGCAACGGTGAACATGCCTGAAAGAAAAGCTGTGAAAAGATCCGGGGAGGCAAAGAGAAACCCGAGTACTTTCTGGGTGCCGGGGCTTGTGGACCGGATAAATTCATCCACTCCTAAAAGAGGTATGATCTGATCGCTGACGAAGAAGTAAAAAATGAAAATCAGGACCAATGGGGGGACGTTGCGGATCAACTCTACATAAGTTCGTCCCAGCAACCGGTTGAACAGCCGGGGCGTGGTGCGCAAGATTCCGCTGATGAAACCGAAAATCATGGCCAGCAGTGTTGACCAGAAAGTTAAGCGGAGGGTGGTAAAAAAACCCTGCATCAGAACGTTGGCTCTCCAGCGGCCTTCGACCTCGTCAAAGAAAAACAGGTATTGAGGGATAATCGACCACTTCCACTTGTAATTGAGCTTCATGGTCAACCGGTAGGCGATGTAGGCCACCAACAGCATAATCAGTATCGTTATGACAACATCCAACTTGGTTATGCGGGTTTTTCCCCGATACACAATCTATCCCCCTATGATACTGATTGAAGATTGTCGATTGAAGAATGAATATTTAAGGTCCGCCTTCTCTCTCTCCGAGCTGTAGGCTCTCCGAACTGGAAGCTCTACGAGTCGGAAGCCGGGCTGTAAACGACGGGATCGATTATTAACAAAACCTCATAAAATGACAGAGCGAAGCGACATCCACAAATCTTCAATCTTCAATTTTCAATCTTCAATTATTTGTCTTGCAGGTGTCATTTCCAGTTGAAAATTTGCAGCTTACTCCACCAGGTGTGCCCAATCACGGGTTCCGAACCAATATTGATGCTTTTCCTGAAGCCAGCCCTGGTCGCGTTTGGTCTGGATCCAACCGTTAAAAAAGACCATGGTGTCGAAATCGCCTTTGCGCAATGCAAATGCAATCGGTTCCTTGGTGAAATTTTCTTTCATGGGCAAAAAAAGTGTTTCCGGGTAATTGGCGGCTTCAAAAGCTGGTCTCGGGGCCGATCCCACCACGGCGTGCACATTGCCGTTGCGCAGCTCCTGGTAGGCTTGAGCCTGATCTTCGAAGAGCCGTAATTTGGCTTTGGGCATGAATTTCTTGGCTGCCATCACCGCGGTAGTGCCCATTTTAATGGCCAGTTCGACGTCCGGTTTGTTGAAAGCTTCAAGCGAGTCAAAGCCGGCCGCTTTTTTCTTGCTGGCCACCATGGACATGCCCGAATAGTCATAGGGGATGGTAAAATTAACTTTCAATGCCCGTTTGGTACGAATCCCCATGCCGCCGATAAGCACATCAAATTTTCCGGTTAACAGGGCCGGGATGATGCCGGCCCATTTGGTGGGCACGAACTCGACTTTGACACCCATGTCTTCCGCCAGCTGGGTGGCCACATCGATCTCAAACCCCACAAACTTGCCAGTCTTATCTTTCATGGCCCAGGGAACAAAGGTATCCATGCCGACGCGCATGACACCCCGCTTCATGATTTGCTCCAAGGTGCTCTCCTGGGTTAGCTGAGATTGCAGCTTGCCAGCGGAGGCACTTCCTATTCCCAGCCCGAGTACCAGAATTAATACCGTTAATACCGTGAGTTTTCGTTTCATTTTTTTCTCCTTTTCATTATGCGTTTTAAGTTACAAATAAATCACTGCCTGCACAGTGTTTCCGACAGGACGTCTGCCGGGAATTTCCAGATATATAAATTGAAGATTGAAGACTGCAAATTGAAGATTTGTGGATGTCGCTCTCCGAGGCGTAGGCGATACAATCCCTACGAGCCGGAGGCTGCGCTCCGTCCTTTTTATGATCTTTTTTATAATTGATACCGCCTTAGGCGGACCTGAAATCTTCAATCTTCAATCGACAATCTTCAATAAATGGTATTTGAGATTTTCTGAAACCTTCATCTTTTTAAAACATGTTGTTAGAAAAAATGGACTAAGGGCCTAAAGAATCTGGCTTAAGAAAAGCTTGGTTCGATCTTCAACCGGCGCGGTAAAAAAGTGTTCAGCGGTGCCGACTTCTACAATTTTACCGTCTTCCATGAAAATGACCCGGTCGCTGACCTCCCGGGCAAATCCCATTTCATGGGTCACACAAATCATGGTCATCCCCTCGCGGGCCAAATCTTTCATCACATCCAGCACTTCACCGATCATTTCCGGATCCAGCGCGCTGGTGGCCTCGTCAAACAGCATCACTTTTGGCATCATGGCCAAGGCTCGCGCAATGGCCACCCGTTGCTGCTGCCCGCCAGAGAGCTGGTTGGGGAAATTATCGGCCTTTTCGGTAATCCCCACTTTTTTCAGAAGGTCCATGGACATGGCGTTGGCCTCTTGCTTGGATTTTTTACGAACGCGTCGTTGGGCAAGATTGACATTGTCCAGTACAGTCATGTGGGGAAAAAGGTTGAACTGTTGGAAGACCATACCGACCTCTTTACGAATCTCCAGTCGATTTTTCTTGTGGTCGTCCAGGGGTATGCCGTCGATGACGATGGAACCGTCGTCGATCTCTTCCAACCCGTTAAGGCAGCGCAGGAAGGTTGACTTGCCGGATCCCGACGGGCCGATCACCACCACCACTTCACCACGTTGGATTTTGGTGGTAAAATCGACCACTGCCTTAACGCCGTTGGCAAATGTTTTGTTGATTTTGTCGACGAGAATTACGTAATCCCCGGCATCTTGAAAGGCCATGACATCATTCCTCATATTAAATTTCACGAGGTCGAAAACCGAACCCCAGAACCGTTTTTCGATTGGGTATTGTAATCGATAAGCGGTGTTGGTGTTCAGCATTCAAGGGTTCAGTACAGGTAGGATTATCCCTCCTCTTATATGAAACTACACTTCAAAAAGTTGAAGTTGGTTTTATCCTGTGTCCCTTTGTTTTTCGTAGGTTGGGTTTAGCCTGAGATGGCGAAAATACTCATAATGGGGCCTTTAATTTTTATCCCAATTTTATTCCTCTTTTTGGGTGTCAGG
>JASFFJ010000811.1:0-3493 GCA_050124355.1 Desulfobacterales bacterium
GAGAATTCACCAAAAACGTATCAAAGAACCAATGTGGAGAAATTCCATAAAGTAACGCAATAACACAAATAGTTACGGAGGAAAAAACCAGTAGAATTTTCTTCAGTTGCATGCTCCCACCCTCATTACAGATTGAGATGATCACCACTCTCGCTTTAATACGGATACCATCAATCAACGGTGTCTGGTCAAGTCAATCTTGTGTTGTGGATTTGTAAGGTCATGTTCGTCTTTTGATATATAAGCCTAAACATTGGCTACCATGCGGATATTGCAGAATCTTTAGGGGGGATCAAAAATTTTTCTATAAGCCTCATTGATCGTCTTTATCTCTTTTGCATACACTTGACCATTCGGATACATTGAAACGACTGGGTCTGCTTTTTTTACTTTGCTGTCTCCGCTCCTTTCCGCTTCTTCTTTCTATTCCTCCGCTTTCCCAATAAACAAAGTCATACAATTGGCGTCTGTCCTCTTCCCGCTTATGATCATCTAATTGATCCTCGGCTCGGCTATCTTCGAGGTATTCATTTTCTTTCATTTTTGATCCTCCAAAAGAATGAACATGCGTCGTTTAAATTTAGATAGAAATGTATTTTTAGATAGTATAATTTATCCTGTTTTCGATTTCGGAGATTTTAAAGTTCAAATCTCATTGGTACATTAAGCAGATTTTTCTGGGATAAAAAATCAAAAGTGCGGCCTTTCCCTGCCGGTCCTCTGCATTTAACGGGGGTCAGTAAGATAAAGAAGGCTACCCTAATTATTGCCTAACAGAAATTCTCAGAGTTTCAAGGAATAAATAAGTGAAGACTTGGTCGGGGATGAATTAGAAAGAAAAAGAGAATAGACTGCCCACAACCTCCTCCGTAACGGTTTCCCTTCTCCATATAAATAGCTTCGGCGAGCGGTCTATTCTCTTAATTACAGAATTTATCAGATATTCTCAGAGTTTCAAGGAAATATTGAGTTTTAAAATAAGAAACCACATCTATTTCAATTGCGTAGAACTTCGGAGCGGCAGATGCGCTTGTTGGGTGACTCAGGATTGGAGCCCAGATTTTACATGAGAATGAGGCGAGAAATCAGTTTCAGAAAGAATTAATCCGGTCAGAGTATGTCAGCAATTTTCTTACATCAGGAAATTTTCCATGTCAAGGATTGTACAAAAAAGACTATACTATAAAAATTGGCTTCAAATTGGCTTTTACTGACTTGTGGTTCGAAATTTAAAATTTACCACCCGAACCAGACGCCAACAGAAGCCTGGGCTATTGCGGTTTTATAGAAATCAATATCGGCATCCGAGTTAAAATAAGCGCCATTGGCATAAAAGCGGAATTTATCCTTCCCGAACGGCTGCCAGCCAAAAGGATTCTTCCAGAATCCGAGCGCCCCGATACCGTACCGTACGTCATTGTTGGTTTTGCCGTAGATCGGATTTTTTTCATCATAGTCGGCATAGCCGATCGAAGCGTTGAGCACCAGATCGAATTTGGTGCCGATATACCCATAGGTCGGCTGAAAATCGATCGTATAGTTTTTCATGGCATCCCCATCCAGATCCTCGTACAATGCCCACACGCTGGGTGTAAATACGTGCCTGTCTGCAAATTGCCAGGTATACATCGCCCGCAACTGATGAGAATCACCTTCGCGATCCAGTAATTTGGCTTGCGAAGCCGTTATTATTCCCCCCGGGATTAACTGGGTTTGGGCGCTGTTTTCATCATCAATATCGATTCGGCGGTAGGTGTAATCAACCTCGAATTGTGATCCAAACATCTTTTCCCAGAAAACCCGGAAACCCCTGGAATCACGATCCGTTCTTTTACGACCGTCATTAACCACATAGGGATCTTTCCAAACCTCGGTCGGTAAGGCAGTGAAGACGAAGCTGGCACCGAAAATACCGGACCCCAAAAATTGCTTGCGAACTCCGGCCTGTACGGTGGCATCATATCGCAATATGTCCTCCAGGCGGGTACCCAGAAAAATCTCGGTTTTTGCACTGGCAAATGTATACCTTAAATTGAAATCAAATTGTGGTATTGTATCTGATTCCGAATCCGGTTTTGAAGTCAGAGAGTCTATTTTTCTTTGACCCACATCCCCGAGATCATTACCGGCAATCATGTTGCTTTTGGCCCAGCTGACGCCGCCGCCAAGTCTGACAAAGCCGTTAAATCCGGATTCGTTGGCGATTTCCCTAAATGCACTGGCGGGACCGGTGGCCAGCACCAGAGTGAATACAGTAATCAAAGCTAAAAATTCCGGTTTTTTCATAATTTCTTCCTCAGGCTAGATTGCTATTGTTAAAAGGGTCGAATACATGGGGCTTCTTGATTCCTAATGAATGAAAATTGGCATATCGGCTTCCCTCCAACAAGAGTGATATCTTCTCGGACTCTTAGAAGCCATTATAATGTTGAACTCTAGTATTTTTAGCATACAACAAAAAAGCATTCAAGTTTATAAAGGGCAACGCCAATTCTGTCAAAAGCTCAGACTACCGCCTTGCACCAAATTTTGTCAAAGATGGACACCCCATAAAATTTTCTTGCATTGGGTATTGTCAAGCCTTATACTAAAAACGTCTAAAACTGAAGGCAAGCCGTGCAAAATTTGTAAATGCGCATGCGCCCAAAAGAGCCTTTTATCCGTGAGGATAAAAGAAGCCTGCCTTCAGGCTTTAGACACTCTTTTGGGCGCTCGCGTTTGTAGGAAAGTCTAAAAAATGAAGGACAGATATAGAGTGGTGGTTCACTACGGAGACGGTATCGGTGAAACAGAATCAACCGTTTTGTTAGAGACAGCATATCTCTCAATTGCAATTATGGAAGCCAAACAAATTGCAATGGATTATAGTTTAAATCAAAATCAGGTAGAGGTTTTAAAACTTGAGGAAACGGAATGGATTCCGTATAAAATTTCTGATTACAACCATTAAAAAGTAATTTATTGATAAAATGTATGCCTGCTTTTCGCTCAACTCGATTCAAGGATTTTCGGCAGATATTCGATGTGCTGCACTTTATATTCAAGGAATATTTGGGTCAGGCAAACTTTGCCTGAAGGATACATAATACCTGTTGTTTTTTCCGGCTTGCTCAAACCGCAGTTCCTAAAATAATGGTTTTGCCCTATGGTTTCTCCTGAAGATTTTTTTTCATTCTCAAAATATTTTTGCCATTCTTTCTTTCATAGGAAACACTGTCCATTAATTTCCTGATGATAAGAATCCCGAGCCCTCCGATTTGAGCGCTCTCAACATTTTCGGGAAAGTCTGGATCTATTTTTTCGAGAGGATTAAAAGGTATGCCGTTGTCTTCGATATTTATATTCACCATATTGTTATCACAATTGAGCGTGAATTTTATTAAATTCTGCGAATCATCATCAAAGCCATATGAGACTATATTTGTAAACAATTCATCCAGGCAGATATTTATGCGTGGAATGGAATCGGTTGGCAACCCATTGTCTTGACCCC
>JASFFJ010000812.1:0-3488 GCA_050124355.1 Desulfobacterales bacterium
GTGCGTCCATCTTCCGCAAGGCTGCCAGCGTGAGTCAGAAGATCCAGCGCTTTTCTGGGCAGACGATCCCGGGCCAGGAACCGATGGGAAAGATAAAGAGCTTCCTCCAGGGCATCGAGTGAAAAATTCATTCGACTTTGTTTCTGCTGCTCTTCACTCCACAGCTCAAGAATTCGATGAGCGGTGGTCAGAGACGGCTCCTCGATGGTTATGGTGAGAAACTGCTGCGAAAGTTCAGGAGTTTCCTCCAGCATGGATTGAATCGTCTTCCTTTCTCCCTCAGCCAGGATCGGCACTTGCAGCTGAAAAGACAGCAATTGAAGCTGCGGCTCCAGGTTAAACACATGAGCAAGATGCAGGTCCCGAAAATAAGGGATTATATTGCAATCGGGATCAAGGAGGGCGGTTACCAATTTTTGCATTTCAGGACGCATTTGACCGCTGGGCTGCTTTAATCCGGAGGCCCGCCGCCGCAAAGAGAGCTGCAGGACCTGCTGACCTTTAAGTTCTCCGAGCGTACTGCCGGATTCGATGCGCTGTACAAGCTCGTGGATGATCGACGTTTTTCCAATACCTGATTCACCGGTTATAATGGGGTTGCGACCGGAGAGTATGCATTCGGTTAGCTGGTCGATGATCCCATCGACTTCAAATGCTTTGGAAAGAGATCCGTCCAAAGTTTCCTGAGTCAAATTTCGTTCAACCCATAGATTAATGATTTTGAAGTTGTCCTGGTCTTTGCTCATAACGGTTACCTTATTATGTGGGGTGGAGACGCGGAGCCATGGTGCTGTGATGCTCTAAAGCTGTGCTGGCTATTCAGCTGTTTCGCTTTATGGTTTGATGCTTTACCGGATTGATAGGGTATCAACCCTCCGGTGTTAGGCTGTTGCAGATGCCGTGGTCTGGGCTATGAATTGTCGCCAATTCATTTGCACTTGCTCCCCTGTCTCCACACTGTCTATTCATCCTCAAAATCCACCAGCGTTTCAAAAGAAGCCATACGAAGTTTTCGGTTCAACTCTCTGAAGGCCAGTCGGGCGCGGTCAAGATCGTCGACACTACTGGTATAAGACAACTCATTTTCTTCAACGATATCGCGACCCTCTTTGTATATGACCTTTTCGTAGGCCGAATTCACCACCTGGGTGTGGAGTTCGCCAATCTGCTCGTTCAAGTTTTTGCGGGTCTCCAGCGCTTCGTGGAGATTGATCGGCTCTTGGCGGTATTCAACTCGACTGTTGAAGTTTGCCTGCTGAATGGCACTGTTCAGTTTACGCCGTTTAACTTCGAGTTTTCGAAGCTGTCGGCGTACCTCCGCCATATCGAAATCAGGAACAGGACGGCGACGGACGTCATCATCTCTTGCCAAGAATGACCTGGCCCGGTTCTGTCTGGTCTCAGGCAAAGTATCTTTGAAAGTTTTGATCCTGGCATCATACTCCGAACGGAGTTCCAGCGCCTCATAGATATATAATTTTCTTTTTTCTGCCATGGTTGTCCTCCTTTTAATTGATTACAAATTTTTAAATATCTTCAGACGCACTCCACCTGTGGTGGTTCTGCCGGGAGTCGAACCCGGATAACACGCTTATAAGGCATGCGCTCTGCCGCTGAGCTACAGAACCCCTTCAGGGCCCGCAAAATCGCGCTTTCAGCGGGATTGCGCGAACCCTTAACTGCCGTCAGCAATAGCCGCTGCTTGATGCCATGCGGCTTAAGCTGTCCCCGCCACAAGTATTCAGCCGAGTGTGATATACCAATTACAACAGCTGTCACCCTGTCATGGAAATCTACACCAAGCATTCTATTGGTTTTACAGTCAGCCGTATAGGAGCCGAATCGATAGGCTTCGGAATACAAACTGACCGTTTCGCCGGTGGGGCTTGCGGTCTTGTTATTGGCCCATAAAAAAAGCCCCCGTCAGCATGATTAAATACCGAAGGGGGCTTTAATAACACACTGAAATTAAGATGCTTACTTCATAGGCCGACCTCCCTGCGGTGAGTCTATAAAAGAAATAGCACCTGGATTTTGATTGCAGGAGAGTATCCAATTGCATGCAATCAAAAATTGTGGGTAATGACTGCTTTTTCTATCTGTTGGGTAATGTTCCAAGAAGGATCGCATTTTTATGTTTCTTATTTTCTTTAAAACTAATGAAGTTTTTTGTATTTTACTTTCATTACATTTGCGACCGA
This sequence comes from Desulfobacterales bacterium, assembly GCA_050124355.1. Classification (GTDB taxonomy): domain Bacteria; phylum Desulfobacterota; class Desulfobacteria; order Desulfobacterales; family JAFDCJ01; genus JAFDCJ01. The sequence continues at coordinate 2,202 of JASFFJ010000812.1, forward strand.
GTATACAATATTGAAAAGGAATAGGCAAGTGAAAAGAATTGTAAAAAATTCGGTGTCAATTCTTGATTAATGATTATTATTTGACATCATTAATGCTCAACGCTTGGGTGTCGGGAAATGCTAAGGTGAAAGGATTAGGGATGAGGGCAGAGGGAGAATGACGGGCGAGGGATAACGGAGGTCGGAGGGTGAAAAGACAAGGGTCGCCCATTAAAGGGCTTGTCAAGAGAAAAAACACTTCTCCCTTAAAAAAATACATTTTTTTTTGATTGACCCATAATTAGTTAGTTACAGCAAGGCATCGCTATATCTCCCGTTCCGCACCCGTTATTTCGTTTTGTAGGTTCGCAGTCAGCATTTTCTGATCCGCATCAGTCACTCTCCGAGCCGTAGGCTCAGGGCGGTTGTCTGGGTGTGTTTCACCGCATTTTCCACTGTCCCTTTCCGATTTGGATCGTCAACCCTGGCCGGATCCGCCACAACCCTATAGTGTTCCAACACTGCGGCATACAACGAATTGAGTTCTGGATCATAGATGTCCGGCTTGATAACACCTTCTTTAAGGTTGTCCGAAGTGACATATTGGGTGCAACCACCGAAATACCGGAACGCTTCCTCATGCAACCGACACCACGTTTCTTTGCTGGATTTCCATACCACCTTCCGGAAGGCCCGCCCAGAGTACTTCAAAGTCATGACAAACAACCGAGGTCGCCGGTATTTCCCGTTGCTATGAAGCGTTAGAGCCCCTGTCCCATAGTCAACCTGAGCCTCTTCGCCAGGAAGAAACTCCAGGCGGTCATATTGCCTGGGATCTCTCTTTTTCAACCCTCTTACAAACCGCTTCACGCTATTGTACCGGTGATTGAAACTGAAGCGTTCCACCAGATCCTGGTAGATGGCTGCGGCATTGCGGCCCAACCTTACTTGTTGCTCAATCCACTCCCGATGTGGCTCACAGGCGCTACGAGCGTGCTTCGGCAGTTTGTTTTCCGGAGCCGGTGGCCGGGGTGGGGGATTTTGGCCAGATTCATCCTCTAACCCGGTGGCCACCTCCTGTCCGGTGGGGGATTTTACAGGAAAATCCTCTCGACTTGCCGCAAGACCATCCAATCGGTCATATTTTCGAATGGTCTTGCGATCAACCCCGGTCGTCCGGTTGATCTGCCTCTGGCTGATACCCTTATCCAACAATGTTATGATTGTTGCCTTCAGATGCGGCTTCAAAACGTTCATCCTTCCTCTCTCCCATTTGATGATTATTCAAATGAGAGATGTCTACGCTCT
>JASFFJ010000813.1:0-3487 GCA_050124355.1 Desulfobacterales bacterium
CCAATTTTTATGAATTTAAAAGCGCAATCAACACACGGCGATAATAAACGCCCTGTTCGAATGTTTACGTAATTTTGAAGTTAAAAAAATGGTTGAATATGAATTCCAAACCGGATAAAGAATGATTCAATAGTGATAATATCGCTTTTCCATATGAAATAATAGTGAATTTTAGATTCTGATCTGGCCTATGTTCAGAATTTCGCTCCTTTTAATATTGTTTTGTATTCTCTTAATAGCCAAGCCTGTGATGGTAAATCTACTATATTAATGAGGTAAAAATGGCCATTAAACAAGGAGATGTTTTAAGAAATTATACCAAAGCTATCATTGAAAGCTGCATAAGCCAGGCAAAGTCACTTTCGAAAAAAGGCCAAAAAATTAAAAAGGATGCACTAAGAGAAGCATTCATTTATGATTTGTTGAAACATTTTTTGCCGCCCTTTTTTGGTGTAGACTCTGGCATTGTAATTAACAACAAGGGGAACGAAAGCAAAGAGATTGATCTTATTTTCTATGACGCAAGGATGCTTCCCCCTTTTTTAGAGAATGGCGACCTTAGCATCTATCCAATTGAATCGGTTGTCGCAGTTGGGGAAGTGAAACGCTACTTGAGCGAAAAAGATATAAAAAAAAGTGATACAAACGCGCAATATCTATTGGAGAACATATGGAAAAAGAATAAGTGGGTGGGGAACAAGCCACCTGATCTACCATTTCAATGCCTTTTTGCCTTCGGTGGAGATAAAATAAAAGGACTGGAAAAAAGTAATAATGAATGGATTGAAAAGTATATTATGCATCTTGTACTCATATGTTCTGTAGGCAATTTTTCATGGGCTAAGGTTAATAACAAATGGAAGACTGGGAATTCTGATAAAAACTATAAAGAAATTAGAAGATTCATGACCATACTTATCGAGAATCTCATAACTGTTTCGAACAAGAGATGGATTTGGTCATTAGAAACTTGTCCGGATTGGTTGGGACCATATGTGCGGTTAATTTTAAAATAACACCTGCTGAGTAAGAGGCAGTCAAAATCCACTTGCTGTGGTTACTTTGCAATCATAATTTTTATATATCCAACAAAACTATAAATTTTAAAGACAAAAAATTATAGAAATCTTTGATTTCTTATTGAAACGCAAAATATTAGGTTACTGCTTCTGTCTATCACGATGAGCAAAAGGTGCTATATTGTCATTATTATCACCATTTTCCTGGTCGTTAGCATGTATTTCTTAAATAAACCGATTGTATCCCGTATTTTGAAATCCAATTTTATCCAATTTGCAGCCGGGTTGTTCTACCCTTCTTCGCCAAAATTTTCAAAACCAACCGGAAATCCGGTAAAAATTTCCATTGATCGAAAAACCAAGGTCTCCGAGATAGATGAAAAATTTCTTTCTTTTTCAGTTGATTCCTCCCAAGTCGTTGGCGGCCACTGGTGGTCGAGAACGGCGGAGGTCGAAGGCGGATTAGGCCGAAGCAGGACGAAACCGTTTGATTTCTCAAGGCCCCGGCTGCATATGCTGGCGAAAGCACTTGCACCGGCCTACCTGCGAATAGGCGGATCGGAAGCCGATGTGCTCTATTATGAAATGACCGACAAATCAATGCAGGCGCCACCCCCACCGTATGAATTGGTCTTTACGCGTCAAATGTGGGATGAGATTCAATCTTTTGCGCAATCTGTCGGATACTCAATCTTTTTTACGATCAATGCCGGTCCAGCGACACGGGATGGTGATAAGAATTGGACCACTGAGAACGCTGCAAGGCTGCTGGAATACACACGTCAACGAAATTACCGGGTTGAAGTCTGGGAACTCGGCAACGAAATCAACGTATATTGGTTTCAATTCGGCAACAAGAACCGGATTTCTGCATCGCAATATGCCAATGATTTTATGAAATTTAAAAAGCTGATTAAATCATACGATCCGGATGCATTGGTTGGGGGTCCATCCAGTTTCTTTTGGCCTCTGATGGGCGAACCGCTGGCTTTTCGCTACGGAATTATTCAGGAATTCATGAAGACTGCAGGCGCATGGACGGATATTGTCACCTGGCATTATTATCCACAGCAATCCCGTCGTTGCGGTTTTGCAGTTCGGCCGGCGAAACCAAATCTGCTTTTGAATCCGAGTTACCTGGATGAAGTTCAAAAATGGGCCGCTTTAGTGGAAAACGGCCGTGACGAATTTGCACCCCAGGCCCAGGTCTGGTTTGGCGAAGTGGGCAATGCGCAGTGCGGTGGTGAACCAGGAGTGTCAGACACCTATGTCGGTGGACTTTGGTGGTTGGATTTGCTTGGAATGATGGCCCGACGGGGGCAGCAGGTTATCGTGCGGCAAACCCTCTGCGATTCACACTATGCCCTTATCGATGATATGACCCTTGAACCCAATCCCGATTACTGGAATAGTTTGATTTGGAAACGCCTGATGGGAACTCGCGTTCTGAGTGTAACGACATCGAAAGACAATGCCTACGTAAGGGCATACGCACATTGCACAATAAATAAAAAGGATTCTGTGACTCTCCTGCTTTTAAATGTCAACGAGACCCAAAAAGCCAAAGTGCTGCTGGATGACATTAAAAATCCGCAGGAGGTTATGCTCTATGAATTCAGTGCGCCCCACCTTGTCAGCAAAAAACTCCATTTGAACGGCGAGCTGATTGAGCTAAAAGGGGGAAAGTTACCCGCCATGACAGGCAAGCCCGTTACCCTGACGCCTAACCATGCCATCACCCTGGCTCCGGCTACTTATATGTTTATCGAATTACCGGATACGGCCGTGCCCGATTAGCGCAGGCGTTGAGGATCCTCCAAGAAATCAAGTGAGGACAGACGAAATGTGCTAACAAGAGTATATCAATTTTGATAGGTTATTTTATCCCGCGTTTGGTTGGGGTATCGGCTTGGCAGTTATAGGCTGTATTATTACGAGCATAATAAGCCATGGATGGCAAATGACAAAGTTGATATCTGCTGCGCCTTTTCCATTCAGGTAATATCGACGTCCCGCATTGCGGTTTCCATTTCTCCTTTGACCTGCTTGAGGACACTGATAGCCTCTTGTCGTTTCAACTTATTTTCGGCCACGATCTGCTTGCCCTCTTCGAATGTCTGGATCAAGGTGTCTTTCAGTGCCACAAGGCAAGCAATTTTTGCAGCGTAGTCACCCTGGGACCGCTGGGCTTCCAGGACAGCCTCTTTCATACTGCGGTTGCGCATCTCCTCGATCTTAACAAGCAGCGCCTCCTCTGCCTTGCGGTCCAGTTGGAGCTTCTGGAGTCTGGCCGTTGAGATGACGTCAAGGATCGCCTCTTTAAGGGCGGGAATGGCAAACATGACCTTATCGATCAGGTTGTCTAGTTCGATATTGATAGCGTCCTGAATTGCCCGAATCTTCGGAATGGTCGTTGCCGCTCGCTTGGTGAAGGTTACCTGGAGACTGGTTAGACGATGGTCAAAGGC
>JASFFJ010000814.1:0-3485 GCA_050124355.1 Desulfobacterales bacterium
GGCCTTCAGCTTGTTGAAACCCAAATCAGAACCAATCAGCCAATCACGCCATAAGTTTGGCGTGTGGATGTTTACCGTTGGTGCTCTGGGCCAAATCCTGCTCGCTATGGGTGTCATGGTGGCCTACTTTATGGTGGGGGCAGGGGATCCCGACATTCCTGTTATGGGGTTGTCTTTTGAACAACAAGCGATTGCATATGTTGTTATTCAATTTGCAGCCATCGGCTGCATAATGGTTTCTGTCTATGTGCTTGGGGCTGATTTCTGGGAACGGTTGAACGGGGCCTTTGAATGGCAAAAATCATGATTATCTTGATCACCCAGGTGACCAACAGCAAATGCCCAGTGTTTGGGTAATTAAATATTTCGGGTGATGGCATGCAAGAGGATCTTTAGCACCTTTTATAGCGTCGCGTACCCGCGCCGATGGAGAGCACCACCGTCGGGTGGCGGGTTTAGCAGGCCGCCGGCATGATAACTATATTGATGACAAAACGCCATAGGTTTAAAACCCATATTCCAATATCAAAAACCTAAAATCAAGGCATCTGACGTTTCAAAGCAAAATCAACAAGAGAAAATAGAGTTATGAGGAAAAAAATTCTATCACTATTTCTTTTGATCGCTCTGGCAGCGCCCACAACCATTTCCCTGGCGGAAGAAAAAGGCGGCGGCGCTGCAGAGATGGCGCGAAAGCTCCAGGACCCACTGGCAAACATCAAAGCCATAATGACGGATAACACCATCGGTTTCAATACCGGTGATGACGACGGTACGTCATACGGGTTTCAGATCCAGCCGGTGTACGCGATCGATCTACCGGATAAGGGTTTTACCTTCCTCCCCCGGGCCGTTATTCCGATCACGGGCCTCGAACCGGGAACGAAAACACGGGTCACGGGGGAAGATGGGGACCCGACGCCTTCCGGATCGAGCAGGGTCTGGGGATTGGGGGACAGCGTGCTGCAGTTTTTCTTAGCACCCCATTCCAAAAGCAATTGGAAATGGGGCGTTGGTCCGCAATTTTCGCTTGCCACCCATACCGATAGCGACCTTCGGGGGCCCGATTGGGGTGCTGGCGCTGCCGGTGTCGTCGTGGGCAATATAACAGAGAATATCGCCTTCGCCGGTATCGTGGGCAACCTCTGGTCTTTTGATGGTGATTTCAACTCCGCCATGATCCAACCCATGTTGTTTTACAATTTCGAATCCATCCCTGGTGCGTACGTGGCCTACAACGCTGTGATCAGCGCGGACTGGAAAGCCGACTCCGACGACACCTGGACCGTGCCGCTGGGCCTCTCCATCGGCCGGACTTTTGACATGGGCAACGGCAACGGCTTGGATATGATGATCGGACCCTATTATAATGTGGTCCGGCCCGATGGTGCCGCCGACTGGCAACTTCGGTTCGGCCTCAGCTGGATATTTCCTTAGGATTCATCGAAGGGGCTGGTTCGAAGATGGCACTCGAATGCCAATAACAATGCAGAAATAAAGGATCCAAAGCTGGTTCGAGAATAAATGCTCAACTGTTGTTCAAGATGTTGGGGCCATGGTATCTGCTGTGCAACCTTCGATATCTCCATATCAGTACTTTTGGATCACTGAAAATGTTGTGATATTCAATTTATATCACAGGTGAAAAATTCCGCCACTTTCGTTATTATCCGATGTTGTATATTCGGCTACGCAACCCACACTTTGGCTGAATTGTGGATTACGGCTATGCTTCTAAACTTTGGGAATATGAAGAAATTTATGGATTTGCAGGTCCAGTCTTTTCTTTACAGACATTTGCAAAAAAAATAAGCGAACACTACATATTGTGGTCCGCCAATCTTTCAAGATTAAAGATATCCCGATATATCCCAAAGTAAAACAATGAATTTAAACGTTGTGTCTATTACACAAAATTTGATTTGCAGTCTTTAAAGATTTTCTTGATAAGTTTTAATTCGACAATTATCGAAATATATGAATATAAGTCTCTGTTATCATACGGTTTTAACGGGTATCAAATGTAAAGAACGATATCAATATTCTGCGGAATGTGATTGGTCGGTTAATGGGAACGGTCGCTCAACATTTATGTTTAACCCATAAGCCAATATCGCTTGGGTTGATGTCAAGATAATTCAAAATTTCAATAAGAGGTTTTTACTATTGAGATCCATCACGCCGTCACATGTTTCTTCAGTGATCTCCTAAATCTCTCTGCCACCATCGATGATTCAGGCAAGGTTTTAAAAATTTTCATTATCCGGCGTTATACCCAGCTTCCAGTGCTTTCAAAGATGCTTCCAGCATCTTTTGATTCTTACCGAACCGGCCTTCCAAAACAGCCGTTATCTCTGCCAGGGAGCAAAAAAGTGAGTTTCCGTTACCGCCTTTCTTTTCAGCCATCGCCAGCGCAAACCCGAGGACGATGAGATTGACGGCCTTCGGGTTTGCGATATCCCGGGCCAGCATATCGGCATCGATGGCATCCAAGGGCATGTTTTTTTCAGTCTTAATATCGTCCTGGCCGTTGGCAATGATCCAGCCATTATCCTTTAAAAAACCACCGTGCTGCGCCAAATTTTCGGCCCTTAGTGCCAGCAATCCATCGGCCTGGGCGGGGCGTATCAAGGGACTCGTGTAACTTCCCACCTTAAAATGGGACAACACCGTCCCTCCCCTCTGCGCCATTCCGTGTGTTTCAGAGGTAAACACGGCAAGTCCTTTGTTGATGGCCGCTTCTGCCAAAAGTCGCGTGACGAACAACACGCCCTGTCCGCCGACACCGCTGATGATGATCTGTTGATTTATTGTTTGATTCATTGGACCTCCAAAGAAAAATTCGTGTCGGTTTGTTTGACGTAGAGGAAAAGAACAATCAGACGCATTCACCAGGATCGAGTATCAAGCATCCAGCATCGAGTATCCGGTCTTTATTTCTTTTCCACTATCGCTCCCTTGGGGCAGACATTCAAACACACCCCACAGTCGGTGCACAGTATGCGATCGATACTGACATATTTTTCATCCTTGACCTCGTCTTCATGGAAGACCAGAGCCGGACACTCAAACTGCTTGATACAATAGGCGCAGCCGTCGCAGTCTTGGCTGACATCCACCGGGATATGCTCGGCGGTCTCCCCTTTGCGGGCCATATCAATCACACATGGATACCTTGAAATGACGACTGCCGGTCCATTTTCCTGAGAATAATTGACGGCATCTTTGATCAGCGCGATAAAATCCTGGACATGATATGGATTGCCCTCTTTGCAAAATTCGACGCCACAGCCGCGAACCAAGGATTCAATATCGACGGTTTGCAGTGGTTCTCCCAATGCGCCGTGGCCGGTTGTGGGGGTCGGTTGGCTGCCCGTCATGGCAGTGGTGCTGTTATCCAGAATCACCAGCACGAACTTGACTTTCTGGACGACCGCGTCGATCAGGGCCGGAACCCCGGCATGAAAAAAGGTCGAGTCCCCGAT
>JASFFJ010000815.1:0-3485 GCA_050124355.1 Desulfobacterales bacterium
CCTGGATCCCGGTAATGTGTCCCTGGTGGTCCAAAGCGGCATGCTCTCCGCCGGATTTCTAATTGATATCATGACAAATGGTAGCATGGGTATCAGCAAGGCCTGCTCGATTGGAAACAAAGCAGATGTGGACGAATGTGACATCTTGGAGTATTTAATTGAGGATGCCGACACAAGGGTCATTGGTCTTTATCTTGAATCCATACCCAACGGACGGCGATTCGTGGGACTCTGTCGTCGTGCTGAAAAACCCATCGTGGTACTTAGAGGGGGCAAGAGTCAGAAAGGCGCTCAGGCGGCCCTGAGTCATACTGCCAGTCTTGCCGGAGATGGAGCGGTGATCAGCGGCGCATTCGCCCAGGTCGGCGTGGTGGAGGCTCACGATTTCAAACAAATGATGGATTTGTGTCGAACCCTGGCCGACTATCCGGAAATTGCATTAAAAGACCATCGCCGGATTGCGGTTTTGACGATGAGCGGCGCCGCCGGAATTGTCTCTTCCGATTTCATGGCGGAACATGATTTAACGGTGGCTGAACTTTCAGCGGGCACGACGACAGCATTGACAGAAATCTTTCCCGCCTGGATGCCGGTGTCAAATCCCGTTGACCTCTGGCCGGCGGTTGAGCTTCACGGCGCCGAGAAAGCTTATATCAAGGCATTTGAGGCCGTCTCTAACGATCCCAAAGTGGACGCAGTTCTAATTCACAGCTTTGTCGGAGGGAGCTCTTCTCTTTCCGAAATATCAAATCTAATGGAAATGGCAGGGCGAACCGCTAAACCAACATTCGGCTGGGTCATGGGAAAACGAAGAGATGTCCATGACCTGAAGGCGCTGGCTAAGGAGCTGGGTCTGCCGGTTTTTGGTGAGCTCTACCGGGCGGTGGAATGCATGGCTGCCGTCCTTGCCCGAAAAAAACTGCCCGATCATGGTGACAGCGGAGTTTCTTTGACCAAAAACACCGGTGCTGGGGAAAAATTGCATAACCTATTGATAAACGCCAGGGGCACTCTCGATGAGTATCGATCGAAAAAGATTCTTGGGCTGTGTGATTTTCCCGTTGTTGAAGAGAAAATTATATCGTCTGTTCGAGAAGCAAAAGAGATCGCCGGTGAGTTTGGATTCCCGGTAGTTTTGAAAGGAATATTACCCGGGCAAATTCACAAAACAGAACTGGGGTTGGTGCGCACCGATATCTCTGCGATTGGAGACCTCGAGTCAGCGCTGTTCGAACTTCAAAAAATAATGTCCGGCAAGGGCAGCCTTTTAATCCAGAAACAGGTCCAGGGTTATCCTGAACTTATTGCCGGGTTGATTCGCGACCCCCAATTCGGACCCTGTGTTATGTGCGGAGTTGGCGGTATTTTTACCGAAGTTTTGGCAGACCGTGTATTTGCCGTTGCCCCCATTAACCGGGATGAGGCCATCGCTGTAATTCAACGGTTAAAAACCCAAAAGCTTTTAGATGGGTTTCGGGGGGTTGCAGCGGTGGACCGCCAGGCTCTGGCAGACATATTGGTGCTCATCGGTGAACTGGGCCTTGCACACCCGCAGATTAAGGAAATCGACCTCAATCCGTTGATTGTAAGTGGGGGAAAACCAATAGCTGTTGATGCGACAATTGTTCTAGACGGATGACGGGCAACGGGTTACGGGTTGCGGGTTGCGGGTTGCGAGTTGCGGGTTACGAGTTACGGGTTTCGGGTTGGGGTAAAAAGGATATAGCGCATAGATTATAACATCGAGCAAAGGAGGGTGCAGAGGGAGCAAGGGATTGCGGGTATGTATTGTTGAATGGTTGACTATGTTGAATAAGTTGATTGAGAAAAAGTTAAACCCGACATCTGTCTTCTGACCTCTGTAGTCTGACATCTGTCATCTTTATTCTGCCCTCTGTCATCTGTATTCTGACCTCTGTACTCCGATATCTGACCTCTGTCTACTGGAGTTGAGTTAAGAGTTTGAGGCTGAGATAGAGCAGATTTAGTATAAATGTAACTGGAAAGATCATACTATGACTGGCGCTGAAATTCTTCTAAAAACGGCTGTAAAAGCGGGTGTGGAAATTTGCTTTACCAATCCGGGTACCACTGAACTGCCATTGGTTACCGCCTTTGATACTGTCCCGGGGATACGACCCATTTTAGGCCTGTTCGAAGGCTGCTGTACCGGTGCAGCTGACGGATACGGCCGGATGAAGGGCCAACCGGCCATGACCTTGCTTCATCTGGGGCCGGGACTGGGCAACGGCATCGCCAATCTGCACAATGCCCGCCGGGCCCGGACACCGCTTTTAAACGTGATCGGCGAACACGCAACCTGGCACCGGTCTGCTGATTCACCCTTGAGTATGGACATCGTTGCGCTCGCAGAATCAGTTTCCGGTTGGCAGCGAACCAGCAATGTCTCTCAACATCTATCGCAGGATACCGCCGATGGAATCACGGCCGCATTGTCGGGAAAGGTCGCAACCTTAATCGTGCCCAGCGACGTCCAGTGGTCTGAAATGAGCAGTGATAAAAAAATCCACCTGCCGAAAGCCTTCGATGGATTCGTTGAAACAGAATCCATCGAACAGGCGGCGACGTTGCTGCAGGCCAACCAAAAAGTCGCCCTTATTTTGGGTGGCATGGCGTTACGCCCGAGAGGACTGGCGGCCGCCGCCAGAATAAAAGTCAAAACCGGCTGTGATCTTATATCGGAACGCGCTCCGGCACGCATAGAAAGGGGGGTTGGGATTCCTGCGACGGAATTCATCCCCTATTTTCCAAGGCAGGCACTGGAGCTATTCTCCAAATACCAGACAGTCGTGTTAGCGGGCGCCGACGAACCGGTGACCTTTTTTGGCTGGAAGGGGTATGCGAGCAGACTTCTCAAGGAAAATCAGAATATTTGTCAAATAAAGGCGGCTGGAAAACGCCTGGAGCAAGCGTTGGAAAACCTGGCCGATGCCCTGGAGGCACCCGGTAGTGTTCCTGTTGCGCCCAGCGGTTTTTCGCAGGTTGAACGTCCGGGTCTTCCTCAAGGCCAATTGACGGCGCAATATGCTTGCCTCATCCTGGCGGCGCTGCAGCCTGAAAATGCCATCATTGTCAACGAATCCATTACGTCCGGGGCTGATTACTTTCCGCTGGGGGCCGGTCTGCCACCCCATACTCTGCTGATGTTGCCCGGGGGCGCTATCGGTTACGGCATTCCCTGCGCCGTGGGGGCGGCCATCGCCTGTCCTCGGCGGCCGGTCATTAATTTTCAAGCGGACGGTAGCGCCATGTATTCCTTACAGGCACTTTGGATGCAGGCCCGTGAGTCGTTAAATATCACGACCCTGATTTGTTCCAACCGCAGCTATAATATTTTAAATATAGAATTTTCCCGCGCCGGAATTACGTCACCCGGTCGGTACGCGAAAACATTGACGGATCTGGGAAATCCGTCCATCGACTGGGTGCAGATCAGCCAAGGGATGGGAGTACCGGCGGTGGCG
>JASFFJ010000816.1:0-3485 GCA_050124355.1 Desulfobacterales bacterium
CGGTGTTGGTTGCCGCACCGAAATTGAGACCTCCGGCCGGAATGCCGCCGATGACGCCCGGTTCGGCCGTCAGGGTAATAAATTCGAGGATCTTCTCCTCCTTGGCAATGCTGGCTATTCCCTCAGGCATCCCAATTCCCAAATTCACCATGCTATTGGCGTTCAGCTCGAAGGCGGCCCGCCGAGCGATAATTTTGCGGTCAGTCATCTCCATGGGCGGAATCGATTGCGTTGGGGCTTTGACCTCGCAGCTAAAAGAGGGATTGTACATCTCGCCAAAGGTCTGCCAATGGTTCTCAGGCCGTGACACTACCACGCAGTCCACCACGGAACCAGGAATTTTGACCTGCCGGGCGTTTAACGTTCCGCGCTCGGCAATCCGTTCGACCTGAACGATAACGAAGCCGCCCGAATTACGGGCCGCCATGGCGATGGACAACACCTCCAAGGTCAGGGCTTCTTTTTCCATGGTGATGTTCCCGTCAGTGTCTGCCGTGGTTCCCCGTAGTATGGCCACGTTGATTGGAAACGTTTTATAGGCTAAATAGTCTTGGCCGTCGAAGGTGATCAGCTCAACGATATCTGTGGTCGTCAAGGGATTGATCTTACCACCACCGTTTCGAGGATCGACAAAGGTTCCCATCCCGACAGATGTGATGGTTCGCGGTTTATGAGCCGCAATATCTCTGTACATATGAGAGATAACACCTTGGGGGAGATTGTAGGCTTCTATCTTGTTCTCAATTGCCAGTTTCTGCAATTTGGGCACCAGACCCCAATGAGCGCCGATCACCTTTCGCACCAGACCTTCGTGACCGAAATGATTCAATCCGCGCTCGGCACCGTCTCCCTGACCAGCGGCGTATACCAGGGTCAGGTCCCGCGGCCTGTTGTGTTCAAGATAGTGATGTTCAAGAACCACGGCGATTTCCTCCGGAAAACCGATTCCGACAAAACCACCGGTAGCCACGGTGTCGCCGTCCCGAATGACGCGAACGGCTTCCATGGCGGAAACAATCTTTCCTTTTTTCGTGTTTTGCGGCGGCAGGAAAGAAGAGACGGGGTGGATTTGATTTTTTTGGATAGTGGTTTTGGTCTGGTTCATCATTGCCTCCTTTTTTTAATCTAAAAAGATGGATTACGGCGAAGCACAAGGCCGCAAACCGAGCTAAGACTAACGTTTATTTTCATTTTGATTGGCGGATGAAGTGTGGTGGGTACCTTGAATTTTTTTGGTGACGATTAATAAAGGGAGAGACCTATCTGCAAAAAGAGATTTCAACTCGATTCAAAGACAGGGCGCTGATGCGCCCTGTCTTTGTCGAATTCATTCGGTGTCGGATGATCCTCTCACTTTTTAGAGGGTTGCTTTAGCTCTAATCCGGCGAAATAGTCCTCCATGCAGGTGAAGCCTTCTTTGATTAGCTTTCTGAAATCATCACGCCCGTTATAAAAAACTGTTCGCCATTGATCGGCGAGCGCCTGTGCTTTTTCATTGACTTTCATTTGATTTGCCATAAGCCTGCCGGTTCGTTCAGCCTGGTTCTGAAAAATAACCGTGGCTTCCATTATGTGATCAAATGACTGTTTTTGCAGGCCGACTATATTTTTTGCGATCGATGCAGCATCCATAGGAAATTTCCTCCTTATTAATTATAAGATTTTTGGCGAATAGTTCGATCTCCGCTCATTTTGTTGGGTTTGGTTGATAGCACAAAAATGGCTGGCAAGAGGGTTGGGTTGAGGAACGAAACCCAACAAAAAATATCAGGAACCCAACCCATTAATTGCCGTAGGTTAAGGTTAAACCACATTTCCCAATAAAAACCGTTCCACCGATTCCTCGATCCCGCTGGGAAGTGTCTCCATATATCGACAGCAATCCGGGCACAAAAGTAGACCGGTTTCTGTTTGATGGATTAACCTTTCGGCGACCTTTTCTTCACAAAAATCGCAAAAATTGTCAGAATTTTTTATATTGAGACCGTATGAAAGATGACTCTTGGCTGTGAATTGTGCGCCAATGCCATAGCGGGGCGTTTTACCGCTTGTCACCTGGCGACACCACTTCACCTTTGCTCGGTAAGCCTTGTAGGGCTTTGGTCCAAAGCATATCGGTCGATGTCTCGAAACTTTGATGTACATTTCAAATTTTGGATCTAACGGCGTATCCGATTCAAAATACATCCCATCAACGCAGCTATTGTGCATTACGGCTTTACGGTAGCTTTGAGAATTGTAGCCGGCAAACAGAATAGGAACATGATGGTAATAGCGCGGATATTTCCTTCTCGTTTGAGTCGTCATTTTGGCACCTCTTATAAACCTTGGATATTCATCATAGGCAGTTTGTCCCAATAAAATATGAAAATAAAATTAGATTTTTGTTGGTTTTTTGTTTGCAGACGAATATTTCGGATAGAATCCAGGTTGAGAATGAGCGACCACCGGTGGAATAAGACCCTGATCCCTTTCAGGCGCCTGCCTTAGGTCCCCAGTTCAGTTAGTGGCTGCTGAGTTAACGAGGGAAGAATGGAAACCTTCCTCGCTTAAGTGCACACAGGCGCATCGGTTGCTGCCAGAATTTCACGAACATTGACCTCGTCGATCAGACCGGGATCCAGGTAGATCTCGGCATAGCGGCGGTAGACTTCCGAAGTCAGCAACAGGCTGAAAATGTCCGGACAAAGATGACCCTGTCGGCACATATCGCTCATGATCTGAATGGTATTGCTGAGTGGCCGCGCCGACTTATACGGGCGATCGGCTGCCGTAAGGGCTTCATAAACATCGGCGACGGCCATGATGCGCTCGGGAATCGAGAGATGACCGCCGACCAAGCCACGGGGATAGCCTTGGCCGCAAAGTGCCTCGTGGTGATTGCCGGCCCAATCCGGCACCCGTTGCAGATCCCGCGGTAGGGGTAGGCTTTTGAGCATTTTGATGGTTTGAACGATATGGTCATTGATCTTAAAGCGTTCCTCCGGCGTCAGGGTTCCCTTGGGGATTGCCAGATTGTAGATTTCTCCATAATTGTACAGGTATTTCGGCACCTGCATACTGAAACCATAAGGATTGGTGCCGAATGGATTTCCGCCGTCTTTGCGGTGAACAATGTGCTCGGTCTTGTCTGCTAACAAGGATTCGACTACCGGTAAATCTGGTTTGACATCGCGTTGTTTGCGTTGAAGTTCTTCCTGGGACAGGCCGATACGGTCATCAAGGTGCCGCAACCAGGTTTGCGAGCCAATCTGTTTAAGCCGCTGAACCCGGTCTTCAGACATGAACTCACCTCCGATATTGCATTGGGCCACGAATTCAAAGTCGTCTTGGATTTGCGCCAACCGTTCATCGCGTTGCCGTCTTAATTCTGCATCACTGCCCGCTCCTTCGAGTTGTTTTTCATAAAAAGCAATTTCAGCGTCTCGCCAGAGCACCTCAAAGCGCATGCGAATCTCATGTATTCGGTTATATATGGTTTCCAG
>JASFFJ010000817.1:0-3485 GCA_050124355.1 Desulfobacterales bacterium
GTGGCACCAACCTTGTTCTCATGGAATACATGGCCTGCGGCAAACCGGTCATCGCAACGTTTAGCAGTGGACATAAAGATATCATAAATCCATCTAACTCGATCGTTATAAAAAAAATAAAGCCCTTGAATATACATTCAGAGGGCGTCCTTCAGGCGGTTTGGGATGATCCTGATCTGGAAGAAACGATTGCCCAGCTTGAGGCGGCTTATCAGAATCGAGATACGCTCAAATTAATCGGTGACAGGGCAGGATCTGATCTATCACAGCTTACATGGAGAAAGACCGCGGAAATGTTTCATCAGTTATTGGTGAACCAACGCGTGTAGCTCCCCGGCAACTCGCTGAAATACATCATCCCATTCATTTTTTTTTGTTTGTCTGAAAAGCTTCATGGTCGGATACCAGGGACTGTCTTCACGGACACGCAACCAGCGCCAGTCCGGAACAAAGGGAATCAGGACCCACACGGGTTTGCCCATGGCCCCGGCCAAATGGGCCAGCGCGGTATCGACAGATATAATCAGATCCAAGTTCTCCATGGCAGCCGCGACCTCTGAAAAATCAGTGGACTCTTCGCATA
Source organism: Desulfobacterales bacterium (assembly GCA_050124355.1). Taxonomy (GTDB): domain Bacteria; phylum Desulfobacterota; class Desulfobacteria; order Desulfobacterales; family JAFDCJ01; genus JAFDCJ01. The sequence goes on from JASFFJ010000817.1 coordinate 584, forward strand.
GGTTGATCACGTTGACTGAACCGGAAATTGTCCTGGCCTGATCAGCTGCATTTCCCTTTTGCAGCCCGTATAGTTGGATGCCTTCAATTTCTGTCAGCGGGACAAAATTATCCAAACGGGCTAGCCGCTTGCTGGCAAACGTGCATGCGGGTTGGCCCGCCCATCCAAGATTTAAATGTTCCAACCCGGACACCCGGATTTGCCGGTATTCAGTAGTGGTTTTTCCTTTCCAGACGATCCCAACGTTTATTTTTCCCTTTTTTAATTGTCTCCGCCAAAACTGAGTTTTTGTTGGATCCGAAAAAATATAAGGTACCCTATCCGGTATTGTCTCCAAAGACGTATTGAAGATGCCGGGTAGACTCATCAGAGGTATGTAAAGGTCAAATGCCGAATCAGATCTGTCGACGGATGAACGGTTCCATAGTTCATCGATGCCTTGAAAATTTCCAAGAAGTCTCATCAAAGACCCTATGGTTTCAAAGATTACAGTCCCACCCAATTCTTTCACCATCGGCAAGTAGCGAATAAACTGCAGGGTGTCCCCGATGCCTTGTTCATCAACAACCAATAACCGTTTTCCAACAAAAGAGTCACCATCCCAACGATGAGCGTCTTTTTTATTCCATTTCTTAATTGGATCATTTAAATTGCGGAAGCGCTGTTCATACTCCACCCATCCTTCTTCATACTTTTCAGTCAAAAGGAGAGAAAGAGAACGATTGAATCGCGTTTCGGCAGAATCAGGCAGAATTTTTAATACCTGATCATATGCTGCAATCGCAGCCTGTGGATTGCCCTGCGCCTGAAATGCCTTTCCGAGATTATAGTACGCGTTCGTAAAGTCCGGTTTGCTTCGAACGGCCGTTTTAAATAAAAGGATAGATTCGTCAATCTTATCCTGGTCATAGAGAATTAAGCCCAAATTATTCAGAGCAGCCGGATGTTCGGGTTTGAGTTTAAGGGCAGTGAGATATGTCCCGACTGCCTTACCGGCATATCCGGATGCGTTCAAAACAATCCCCAAATGATAGTGATACTCCGGATTTTGGGGGTTCTTTTCTATGGCTTTGGTTAAATATTTAATGGCTATATCAAATTTGCCCCTCTGGTAAGCAATGATGCCTCGCAAGTGATGGGCATCCGCCTGGTGGGGGTCGATTTGCAGCACCTGACGGCATTGAATATCAACCCGATCAATTTGGCTGGAGTTTAATTGCTGAAATGCGGTTTTTAAGGTCTCTGGAATAATTTCCATTTTAATTTGGGAGACTGGTTTTACCTTTGACGACGCTCAGGCCATGTTGCTGAAGGGACTGTTACATCTTATAGATTAGACCTGGCATTAGGAAAGTCGGCTGTTTTGCCTAAGCTCTCCGCAACTATGTTTTGGGCTTTGTGATATTCATTCGTCTGTATGAGCATAATTATCAGCTTCGAGACGATGTCAGGGTCGCCAGGTTCAATTTCATATGCTCTACTTAGATGCTCAACCGCGTCTTTTTGATCGCCTTCCAGCCACAACATTTCACCAAGGGTGATATGCGCTTGGGATTTATCAGGCCACTTTTCGACGACATTGCGCATAACTGAAATGGCAGTAATTTTATTCCCCGAATTAAACTCCGATTTTGCATATGAAAGCGTATTTTTATAATTATGGTTCCAAGATTCATTGGCACGATCGGCGGCGATATTATGAGGCAACGCTTGTTCGTTAACTTCTGATAGGTCCCTCAACTGTTCCGAGCTGTAACAATCCCAAGTGTCATTCAACGGGATGACAGGATGGGGTAAATTAGAATTCTTGATTCTCACAAATTGTGAGTGACTCGCTATAAAGGTATGTTTTTCATTTAATACCTGATCTCGAAACAGCCCGAATCTGAAGTCCGGAATAATTTCTCTTACCTGATTTATGCTTTCATGGAGTTTATTTGCGTAAGGCACAAAACAATATTTCAACAAATCCAATGTCAAAGGATTTGTTGTGTATATTGATGGTATCAGGATATTGGGCTCGACAAAAGTTAGCGAATGGAAGTGATAGAATACCAGCGGCACGTCGTTTACGGATATATTTCCGGTTTCATCTTGGCCAATAGTATACTGGATATGATTCCAGGGCGCCACCCCTGCTCCAATGTTTTTTAGCACAACAACACCGTTAAACGTTTCAGGCCAATGGTCCAGATAGAGCTGATCACCGTATTTCCCGTTTTCAAGTCTTGCGTAGCACCATTCAATACAGCGCTCACCCCACCAATTTAAAATTTCCAAGCCGTTCGTATCATGTCGGAAGCATAATAAACCCACGTTGTATTTGCCATATTTTTGCAAAAAGGCTTGCTCGGGTGGGAATCGGTGTTCATGAATGAGAACAGAATTCGTGCCGAGCTCATTCATAATAGGATCCGGTGATGAGTAGAAAAAGAGGTCAGCATCCAGATATGTCAAAAAATCTATAAATGGGTACCTCTCCAATATGCGTTTGATAATGATCGGAGTTAAGGTCCAATAATATTCAACTACCGATCTGTTTTTTTTTGCTTCGAGCAGAGGCATATGCCTCCGTTCGATATCGTGCAAAGGTATGGTAACAGTGTTAGAGAGATTAAGTTTATTTATGATTAACCGCGTAATCTCATCCAGGCAGATTACAAATATTGTAAAGTCTCTCTTCTCATGTTTATTCAACGACTCAACGAGGGATAGCCCTTTGATTAAATAGTTCTTATCAAAATAAGTGCAATAATATCGGCTCATTTTTGTCTTCCGTTTTGATCCCACTTTTTTAGGGTTGTGCAAATTTTATCCACTTGTTGATCTATTAGTTCTGGATACATGGGAAGCGAGACGATTCTTTCATATAATTTCTCTGTAAAAGTCAAACGATCAGATC
>JASFFJ010000818.1:0-3484 GCA_050124355.1 Desulfobacterales bacterium
GGCCCTCGCAGCGATGCGGGTCAGGCGAGGATCAACGGCAATCAGCTTTGCACCGGCGTTCAGGCTGACGGAAAAAGGCTCTCCTTTATAACAATCCGGATTGCTGATGACCAGATTGTTGCCCCACACCATGATGCACTTGGGATCATTTTCGTAATCGACAATGGGATTGGTTCCGCAGGTGATGATGCTGGTAGCAATCCGGGGGCCATAGCAAAAATGTCCGGCTGTCAGCACATTGGGTGTCCCCAGCAGGTTGGCAAAACGGTAAATCACGGCTTCGTTTTCCCGGCCGGTGCCGTATCCCATTACGATGGATTCTGCGCCGAATCGCTCCTTATAGTCAACGATCCGCCGGGCGATCTCATCCAGGGCGTCATCCCAGGAAATACGCTCCCAGTTGCCGCTGCCCTTGGGTCCGACTCTGCGCACCGGATATGTCAACCGATCCGGGTGATAGACCAGCTGGGTAGAAGCAAGTCCTTTGCTGCATAGGGTGCCATGGTTGATGGGACAGTTGGGGTCACCGGCGATTTTGGCCACTTTCCCCTTTTTGGTATAGACCAGAACCCCGCACCCGCCGTGGCACATCCGGCAGTGGCTTTTAACCACCGCGTCGTATCCGTAAACTTCCATTTCCCGTTCGATATTGGAAACTTTAAAGTCAGGCATTGCCGGTTTCCTTTACCTTGTTTTCAACAATTTGGGATCGCGCATCGTTTTCAAGATTTCAATGCTGCTTTTATACCCCTTGTTGAGACGGCACAAATCGATGGCCATTCCTGCGATCTGGGCTACGGCATGGACAAAGTTCACATCTTCCAGGACAAAATCCCAGGGCTCGGAGGTGTAGACGCGCAGCGCCCCGATGACCTGTCCGTGAACCGTAATCGGAGCAGACAGGATCGAGGCGATACCTTCTTTTATTGCTTCCTCGGGATACTGAAGCCTGGGGTCATCGGAAACATCATAAATAGCAACCGGTCCCTCATTTAGGGACTCGGCAATCGACGTCAGCGAACTGACGGGACCTTTGTCCAAGTAATTCTGGCTAAGGCCATAAGAACCTGCAATTTTAAGCTCTTCGGTCTTGCGATCGATCAGAAACAGCGTGCAGCCTTTTACATCCATGGCGGTTTTAACACTTTCCACCGTCAAGACGACAACCTCTTCCGGATCTCTCGTTGCGGAAATGGCGCTGGTAATTTTTAACAGCGTTTCATAAGTGATGACTTGCTTTTTCATGTGTTCACCCTTTTTCTCTGATGATCATTAAAAAAAAGGCAGAACACAACATCCTGTATCTGCCTTATTTCACCCGATCATTAGTTCATTAAAAAATTCAATAGCGCCTTATTAAAGCTATCAGCCTGCTCGATATTGGACAAATGCCGGGCAGCGGGTAGTACCACCAGCTTAGAGCCGGCAATACGTGCCTGGATGGCTTCAGATGCGGCCACCGGTGTGCCGGGATCTTCTTCACCGACAATAATCAGGGTGGCAAGCGTGATCTCCGATAAGCGCTCCAGATAATTGAGTCCTTTCAGGGCATGGCTGCAACCGATATATCCCGCCAGCGGGGTTGCCAGGATCTGCTTCCGAATCATCTCTACTTCAGGCGGATTTTCTTTGAGATACCCCGGTGTAAACCAGCGCTCGAGGGTATCGTCAACCTGGCCCGGCATGCCGTCTTTGCGGGCAGCATCAATACGCCCCTGCAAAATGGGCTGGGCTTCATCCGGCATGATGGCCGAGGTATCGCACAGGACAAGTTTTTTTAGTCTATCCCCGTGATTCAAGGCCAGACCTTGGCCGATCATACCACCGATGGATAATCCGACAAAGTGCACGCGGTCGATACCCAGTGCGTCCAGCAAAGCGACGGCATCTTCGCAAAGCAATTCCAGGGTATAGGCACCTTCCGGTGCTTCGCTACCGCCGTGCCCGCGGATGTCATAGCGCAACACTTTAAAATGGGTTGCCAACAAATCCAACTGGGGGTTCCACATCACCATGCTTGACGCTAGAGAATGACTGAGCATCACCACTGGGCCACCATCTTTGCCGGAAAGTTCGTAGTTGATCTGAATGCCGTTCGCATCTGTTTTCATATCGATATCTCCTTTAACTTTTGTCTACAAAAAAAATTCACTTTTATTCTCTAAACCCACCATTACTATATTCTCTCCGAGCCGGAGGCCTTGTAAGCTTTAGGAGCCGGAGGCCAGAACCCGGGATTCCATTATTCCAGACTTCCAACTTTCCAATCGGGCAAAGCCCCTAACTTGTATTTCATACACAATGCTGCCATTGCTCACGTTATGGTACCGGTATCTTTTTTAGTCGGTACGCGGGCAGGCAATACCGGTTATGATTTCATGATTAAAATCAAACAGCACGCCGGATTCAGCGCCATTCTTGACCCGGACCACAGGCTCCTCAACGACCTTGCCGATGACCGCCGCGGTAACCCGGTGTTCCGCAAAGACATCCAAAACCGACGAGGTACATTGTGGATTTACCGACAGAATAAAACCAAAACTTTGAAAGCTCAACAGCCAGTCTTTCAACGCCAACCCGTCCGGGCGGGGGATGCGCTCCAAATCAATGAGCCCCCCTTTGGCTGAATTCTCCAGCATGATGGCAATCGTTCCCAAAATTCCGGCATTGGAGATATCTTTGGCTGCTTGGCAAAGCTTGCGGTTTGCGATCATCGGCAGGGCTGCCAGGCGAAATAGAAGCTCTTCGGCGGTTTTGCCCGAATTGGCATCCCAGCTTAACACGGTGTGGCAACCGGCCTGTCCGCTGAGGTCCACGGCCAAAATGAGCTCATCGCCCGACTGGGCCAAATGACTGCGCAAAAGATTTTCGGCCTGCCCTAAAATCGCCACACTCAAGGCGGGGCAGTCCACAGCGGCATCCGGATGGACATGCCCACCGAGCATGGGCACCATCAGTTTGCGGCACCCGTTAGCGATACCGTCAACGATCTTGGCCCGCTGCTCATCATCGCCGCTGGCCATGACATTGACCATGCCGATGGGCTTGCCCCCCATGGCGTAAATGTCATTTACCGTTACCATCACGGATGCTTTCCCGGCCGCATAGGGTTCATTCACCAACAATTGCGTCATCATTCCGTCGGCAGCCAGAAGCAAATAACCCTCCCGCCACGGAATAACGGCCGTGTCTTCCCCATAATTGGGCAGTTGATTTCCGTATTGGGCGGTCATCCCCAGCTTTTCATAGATCTCTTTAATGGGACGCTTGCGCACCAGCCCTTGATAGTTGCGCACGGTTTCAATAATCGTTTTCAATGAATCCTGCATGGTAAAGCCTCAATAAACAGATCCTTGCGGTAATAGGTCGAGTCCATTCGATATCAATTCCAAAGCAAATATTCAATAATGATTATCCGGCGATTCAAAAAACCCTTTTGCGAAAGATTGAGAGAGGCTCGAACCAATGCCGCTCGTCAATCAGC
>JASFFJ010000819.1:0-3461 GCA_050124355.1 Desulfobacterales bacterium
ATCTTTGTTCGCTCACCTTCGACAAGTAGGATGCCTTCATCAGCGGTGTCGATCCCGAAGAGGAGGTTGGCCAATTCGGTGCGACCGGAACCTAGTAACCCAGCGCAGCCGAGTACTTCTCCGGCTGCCACCTTGAGGTCCAAGGGCCTGATTCCGCTGGTTTTGCCCAAGCCACGGGCTTCCACGACACTCGGGCTACGCCCATGACCGTCCCCGGACTCATTTCCTAACCGGCTGGCGGTTACTTCCGATAGCTTTTCCGCCTCTTTGCCAAGTAGTTTAGAAATGAGCTGGAGCTTGTTAAGTTCGGCCACGGACCAGGTTCCGATGTATGCTCCGTTTCTGAGGACGGTGACGGTATCTGCGATTTCGTACATTTGGTCTATGAAGTGGGTAATAAAAATGATGGCTTGGCCCTCGTCCTTGAGTCTACGCATCTGAGTGAAAAGGCGCTCGGTCTCCTGAACGTTGAGACTGGAGGTCGGCTCGTCAAGAATGAGGATTTTGGAATTGAGTTCCAAGGCCCTGGCGATGGCAACCATTTGTTGGATGGCCACTGGATAGTCACCCAGGTTCTTCTCGATGTCGATGTCCAGGTCGAAGCGGCGGATAATCTTTGCCGCTGCGCGGTTCATGGTCTTCCAATCTATGCGTCCACCTTTAATCGGCTGGCGACCCAAGAAGACGTTTTCGGCCACTGAGAGATTGGGGACCAAATTCACCTCCTGGTAAACGGGGCTAATGCCAGCCTCTTGGGCCTGGAGCGGGGATTTGCATTCCAGGGGGGCGCCGTTGTAGATAATTTCCCCTGCATCGCGTTTGTAGACGCCGGTAAGCACTTTGATGACAGTCGACTTACCGGCGCCGTTCTCGCCCATCAAGGCGTGGATTTCTCCGCGGTTCAAGCAGAATTGGACATTCGACAGCGCCTTAACTCCTGGAAAGCTTTTGCTCAAACCTTTAATACTCAGAATGGTGTCATTGGCTTTCATATATGTTTGGCTATTTAGTACTTACGGGAATCCAGGACAGCTTGATCCACGTCTTTGGATCGATAGGCACCATCTTTGTTGACGATCCAATCAGGCAGCTCTTCGCCACGCCAGGCCGCTTCGAGGGCATCGAAGGCCGAAGGGCCCATTAGCGGGGTGCATTCTACGACGGCGTTTAACTCACCGGCTTTCATGGCCACAAAAGCGTCACGGACGCCATCAATAGATGCCACGTAGATGTCCTTTCCGGGCTTCTTGCCGTATTCCTTGATGGCCTGAATTGCGCCGATAGCCATGTCGTCATTGTGGGCGTAGACGACGTCAATTTCATCACCGGCGGCCTGCAGGAAAGCCTCCATCACCTGTTTACCCTGAGTCCGGTTGAACTCGCCGGTCTGGGACATGGTGATTTCGATTTTGGGGTATTTGTTGATGATATTTTCAAAGCCCTTTTTACGGTCGATGGTGGGATCGGCACCAGGCTGCCCTTGAAGCTCTGCCACCCGCAGAGGACCTTCGCCAAGGTCTTCAATCATCATTTGGGCAATCATTTCACCTTCAAGGACGAAGTCCGATCCTATAAAGGTGACGACGAGGTCTTTAGGCGCTTCGATGTCCCGATCGACCAGGACCACAGGGATCTTGGCTTCCTGTGCTTCTTTAAGGACGGGCTCCCAGCCGGTGCTGGTCTTTGGCGCCAGAATGATGCCGTCGACGCCTTGAGCGATGAAGTCCCTCACCGCGGCGATCTGGTTGGCCTGGACCGCCTGACCGTCAGAATACTTCAACTTGTAACCGCGTGCCTTGGCCTCAGATTTAATCGATTCGGTTTCTGCCAACCGCCACGGGTTTTGGTTGTCGACCTGTGAAAATCCGACAATCTTTGAGCTGGCAAATGAATACGTCACCATGATGCTCAGAACGGCCAATGTTGTAATGGTTGTGTTAAGTACTTTTTTCATGAGAGTCCTCCTTTGGGTAATTAGGTTATATTTATGTCAATCCGAATATTGCCGAGAAAATATCGGCACCCATTTAAACCGGTTTAATTCGTATAGCGAGGTTGATTTTCAATGTCAAGTGTTTTTTAACGGGCCTTAGCCAAACTTAAATGGCTTTTAAAAAACTTCTCGAACCTTCAGCTCTGCGTGCTGCCACAGGAATTTCGAATTATTAGTTCCGGAGCCAATACGACGCGCTGCAAGGGAAGCTCCGGATCGGAGATGCGCTTGATCAGCAAATTTGCGGCGGTCTGGCCAATGACCCACTTCTGAATTCTGGCCGTGGTCAACCGCACATACGCTCGACGTGCCTCCGGAATGTCGTCACAACCAACCACGGCGATATCTTTTCCCGGTTTCAAGCCCAGGCGGCAAAGCCCCGATATCGCGCCCAAAGCCACCTGGTCCGTGTAACAGGCGATAGCCGACGGCCGGTCGTTTTGCGACAGGATGCGTTGAATCGCTTCTTCCGCTGCCTGGGGATTGGTATCACAATCGATGACCAGGGCGGGGTCTACCGACATACCGTTCGCTTCCAGGGCAAGGTAGTATCCGGCCCGGCGTTTTTGGGAAGTGGATGTTTGCTGGCCGCCACCTAACATGACGATACGACGATGACCCCGCCGGATCAAATGTTCGGTAACCAACCTTAGAGACAACGTTTCATCGTTACCGACAAAATCGAGTTCGGCACCCTCAACATCGCGGGTGAGCAGCACCGTTGGAATACCCCGGTTCAACAGCGGTCGCAGCGACGCCAGGTCCGTGCCGGCTGCCGGGCAAAGGATCATACCATCTGCGCTATGTTCCACCAAGGTCGTGAAAAAACGTCCCTGGCGTTCGAGGGATTCATTGGTGTTACAGAGAAAAGACATCCGATCATTTTGGCTGAGGACCGATTCGATGGCCGCACAAACTTCACTAAAATATGGATTGGTAATATCGTGGACAGCAAGACCGATGATCCGTGTTTGACCGGTACTGAGTCCCGCTGCTCCGCGGTTATAGACATACCCAAGCTCTTCGATTTTATTGAGGATTTTTTCTCGTGTCTTTGTTGCCACCAAAGGACTACCATTGATGGCCAGAGAGACGGTTGCTTTTGATACGCCCAGCTCCGCTGCGACATCACTGAGCGTGATGTTGCGGGATTTGGATTTTAATCTTTGGTTGGGATTCATTCAGCCTATAAAATCCTCTATTTGACAATGTGATGCCTTTAGATAATAAATTAAACCAGTTTAAAAAGCTCAATAAAAAATTTCCCCTGTGATGTCAAGACTTTTTTAACCGGTTTAAAATATAGTTGCCTGGCCTCAAGGTGAATGTTAAGATCGGATAAAACTGTCATAATTTTAGGGTTTTAAACTGGCTTATTTCTCTGGGTCGCAGGTCGATTTACCTTAAATGACCTTAAGCTATTTTCTTATATGGTGCCGGGTATTGTCGCAGGGTTTTATTTGTCTAA
>JASFFJ010000820.1:0-3460 GCA_050124355.1 Desulfobacterales bacterium
GTAATTATTATTAATTGCAGGGACGGCGATATAAAACACTTTCCAGATTGGATGCAGAGTGTCGAATGTGTCATTACAGTGCAAAGCGGTCAAAACAGATCTGAAACTTCGCAAAGGGAAGCTTTCAGAATGAGCTTGATAGAAAAAGCGGAATCTATCAGGAAAAATTTATTACTTGACGTGAATGGTTTATTATTATCATCATCAGAATTGAAGCTTTCAGAGGATAAAAACATACACAGTATCGAAAAAATAAAGGAAGATTCTTTATAAACAATCTTTTCTGAAAATGACTGGGACTAATTGGTTTGAACCGAGATTTGATTGAAAGTGGGTGTGAAATTGGCAGGTATCGATACCGACTTCGTATTGGAACTATCAGAGTTTGATATATCATTTGACAAGATTGAGTCAAAATATCAGCGGAAACTTTCCGAGAAGACATTGGGGGAAATTAACGGAATCCTGAGGATCGTAGATTCAGATCCGGAAACAGCCATCAGCCGCATATTAAATCTGCTTTAAGAAAATCCAAAAAATCCGATACTGAAAAACCATCTCAGCGCTGCATACTCAAGAGCCGGTCAGCATGACAAGGCTGAACTGCTAGCAATCGACAATTATGAGAAATATCCAGACTACCTTTTCGCAAAAACCAATTACGCACAAATTTGTATATGGCATGGTAAAATCAACAAGATCCCTGCCATCTTTGAACAAAATTTCAATCTGCGTTCACTTTATCCAAAACGAAAAACATTTCACATTTCCGAATTTATGGCATTCATGGAGATAATGAGTATCTATTTTTACCAGATTGGTGAGAATAAAACCGCTATGCGCTACTATGATCTTATGAAACAACTGGACAAAAACCATCCTGCAACCAAACAAACCAAGCGGATAGTGAAACCGCCATTCCTTTTGAAAATTTTACATAAACTGTCCGGTCCAAAAGATAAAATCCGATGATAAGTGATTTTGGATTTAAAGGTTCTAAATGACCGATGGTCTCGCTGCCTTGGTCTGTGTCTACTTCATTTACATGCCCCGCAAAAACTGTCTACTGACCATACAGCCGGGTTAGGGATCGGCCTTGAATCTGAATGAACTGCGAAACAGTTAACCGGTCGCAAGGTCCGTCAAACCTGCATATACTCCGAATGGTTGCCTGAGCTACAACATTATGGCCTGCTTGGCATACTTTTTGGTAGTTCGATACTAAGAAATCAGAAAAAAATCGGGAAACGAGTTAAAAATGGCCTGTTGGATGAACGGGCGTTTCCATTAATCTTGGCGTTTTTCAAAAAGGAGATCCTATCATGGCACGAAAAACCTGTTTTCTGGTGATGCCTTTCCGTGAAAAGGCGACCGGCCTCAAAATCAACGAGGGTCCGGAAAAAGTCGACTTCGATCGCTTATTCCGCCTGGCATTTGAACCTGCGCTGGATACGTTGGGTTATGATGTCGATCGTGCCGATCAGGACACCGGTTCGCTGATCATTAAGGAAATGATCGAACGCCTGGCCTATGCGGATCTGATCGTGGCCGACATGTCGATCCCCAACGGCAACGTTTACTATGAGGTTGGAATCCGACATGCCAGCCGTGATCGCGGCTGTGTCATCATTGCGGCCGACTGGTCGTCCCAGCTGTTCGATGTCGATCAGATGCGCCGCGTTGTCTATCCATTATCTGACGGGACCGTTGGTCAAGAAGCGGCCGACGCCGTCCGAGATGCATTGATCCAGGGAATACCTGTGCTTGCTGAAGGGCTTTCACCATTCTTCGACACGGTTAAACACACGCCGGTTGATCCCGAAAGTTTTGCGGGACTCGATGTCATGCGCGAACATACGCGCAAAATCGATGAGCTGCGTGGTCGATTCCATGCCATCGATGAATTCCCACCGGAGAAAGCTGAAGCTGAAGCGCTTAAGCTGCGGGACGACCTCGCCGAGATGGGCGAGGTTCCGGATTATATCCTCAAGGATTTTATTCCCGTCCTGCGCGATAATGCAGGCTGGGAAACGGTCGTTAATTACATCGATTCCCTTGATGGGGTACTGCGGGATGACCGCTGGGTGCAGGAGCAGCGGCTGCTGGCCTTGTCCGACTCTGGTAATATCGAGCAGTCAATCGGGGCGCTCGAGCAACTCATTGAAACACATGGAAAAACGGCTGAGCGCTGCGGTTTGCTGGGCGGCAGACAAAAACGCTTGTGGCGTCAGTACCGCGAAGCAGGCGACCACAGGATGGCCCGGAGAAAACTGGCCAGCGCGATCAGTGCTTACGAAGACGGCATGCGGGCAGATCTGAACGATTATTATCCAAGCAGCAATCTGCCCAGCCTGCTGCGGGCGCGCGGCCGATCGTCAGACATCGAACGTGCCCGCTTTATTGGCGCCCTGGTTGTCGAACAGATTGAGCGCTCGCTAAAAGAAAATGGCAGGGACGAATGGGCGCGACCGACGCTGCTGGGCGCCGCGTTCGATGCGGGAGATGTTGACAAGGCTGAGGAGCTTGCCGATCGAATCGAGGACGAGGGCCCGGTCAGGTGGAAACTCGAATCCACACTCTCGGACCTGCGCGACCGCGTACACTTGGCCGAAGATGCGGGAACCCGCGAAGCCCTGGCGGCGGTCGTCGAACGACTTCAAGAACTGGTTTGACTCAATTCATAAGCCACCGGCTATGCATCGGTATCACCGACGCTAAAAAAGAAGACACATCATTGGAGACCGTCATAAAACGCGCCGATGAGGCCCTCTATCAAGCCAAGGTCGAAGGCCGCAATCGAGTAGTTTACCATTGAGCACCTCTATTATCTGCTTAGATATAAAATTCAAATAACGCTTGACAATCTATGCCCACATCGTTTAGCATCAAACAAATTTTTCGGAGAAACCATGCGAAACATTATTGTGACCATAAATCAAACTAAAACGGATTTTAACTTCTGGTGGTGGTGGGCCAATTTACATGGGCTTGCCGACGGGAGAATTTAAGCCAAATAAATAAAAGATAGATAGAAAACCGCGGACAGCCTGAAAGTTTCCGCGGTTTTTCTTTTTTAAAGGGCCGGGGAACTTACCCTCCGGCCCTTTTTTGTAGGAGAAATTATTTCACAAAATGCACAAATACAATCAGCGACCACCAGCAAAGCTGGGGGTATGGGGATGGCCCCTCGAAGGGGCCGGGACCACGCTCTGCTGGTAGTCGCTGATTTGTGAAAAGAATTTTTGCTCCAACTTAGTTTTTGTTATTATCGCGTACTCTGAGATTTTGAGAAGATTATTTTGATCATGTCTTTTTCTGATTGGTCCGTTTTGATGAGCAGATACGCTGCTTACGTAGCTGACGAAATCGGAAAATAAGTGAGCCAAAATTCTTTTATTTTACTCAATTCATAAGCCACCGGCATCGTTTAAGTTTAATTCAATTTTGTGTGTTCTCCCGG
>JASFFJ010000821.1:0-3443 GCA_050124355.1 Desulfobacterales bacterium
ACGGTCTCTTAAAGGTAAAGCGAGCGGGATCTTTGACAAGCATTTCGCTGGCGTCGCCTATATTGCCTCCTAAAGCTGAAAAGGGCGAGGATATGACAAAAAATACGCAACCGACAGCGGTTGCGACTATGCCGACAGGTCGGAGCACAACAAAATCAAACAGCATTTCACCGCCACTGGGATCCTCCGTATCCCAATATTCTATTGCCGAGGCGCTGGTGGCTAACGGCATGATTATCATGGCTGCGATTATCGTAATGATTAGGGACTTTTTTGCAATTTTAAACATTATTTTCTCCTTCATATGAAATTGGCTATTTGACGATCTCTCAATTTATATTTATTATATCGGCCTTTAGTCGAAAATATCAATATTTTTGTTGAAAACATCACCACCCCGCTGTCAAATCATCGTCACCGAGATGCCGGATCACATGGAAACGGTTGTCAAATACATAGAAGTGGCCATTGCGTTGCCAGTCTTTCAAACATTTACCTACAGCGTCCCCGAATCCTTTGCCGATTTTATGGCCACCGGAAAAAGAGTCCTCGTGCCCTTCGGACAGCGTCGGCTAACCGGCTACGTATTTGGTCAAAGCCAAGGCTCTAATACAAAGGAGATCAAATCTATTCTGGATATTCTCGACGACGTGCCGCTATTTCCGTCATCGATGGTGCCGTTTTTCAAATGGATATCTGACTACTATAAATATCCAGTTGGCCAGGTTGTAAAAAATGCGCTTCCTGGCGGCTTAAATATTCGTGATTACGCATCGATCGCAATTACCGAAAAAGGGCGACATGTGCTGGCCCATGATCGACTGGCAACGATCGCTAAAGACGTTCTAGACCAATTGAGATCCGGAAGTGTTTTGGTCAAAGACCTTAGTAAAAAAATCAAGCGGGATATACCCGCTACCCTGTTGTACTCCTTTGAACGCTGCGGCTGGATTACGAGGGAATGGAAGCTTAGCGGGCAAAAGACGAAAGCCAGATTGGAGCGTTTTGTGCGCCTAGCCGACACGACGCTGCCCGTAGATCATCTTTCTAAAACCAGAACAAAAATAATAGATGTGTTAAATATCGAAGGCGAAATCTCCTTAAAAAAACTTAAAGAAACCGTTCCTACTGCACCAGCCCTAATTAAATCGCTTGAAAACGAGGGTTATGTGACCATCGATAACAAAAGGGTGTATCGCGATCCCTTCGGCGAATCCATAGAGCCTGATTGCGCTCACATCTTAAATCAGGAGCAACAAGAGGCCGTCTCTCAATCCAGTAATTATTTGACGAAAGGATATAAGACCTTTCTTTTAAGAGGTGTTACCGGGAGTGGCAAAACCGAAGTCTACATGCAGGTTGCTGCTGAGGCTTTAAAAAACAAGCTTGCGGTATTGGTTCTGGTTCCGGAAATCGCATTGATCACCCAGATGGAAAGGTGTTTTCGGGCCCGCTTCGGAGAATGTGTCGCCGTGTTGCACAGCGCTCTGTCAGCAGGAGAGCGTTTTGATCAATGGTCCCGTATCATACAGGGGCAGGCGACCATCGCTATCGGTGCCCGATCTGCCATATTTGCTCCTTTCCACAACATCGGTGTGATTATTGTTGATGAAGAGCATGATGCTTCTTACAAGCAAGAGGGCCGCTTACGATACAACGCCAGAGATCTGGCGGCAGTCAGGGCCAAGCAAAATGAATGCGTGGCATTGCTGGGTTCGGCCACACCATCGCTTCAGTCCTACTATAATGCAGCTATAAAGAAGTTCACCGAGCTTAGACTGGAAAAACGTGTGGAGCAACGTCCACTGCCAGATATCCGTATCGTAGATCTTCGCCAAAGTAGAGACATGCGCGGCATACGACGATTTATTTCGCCCGAGTTGCAACAGGCCATGAAAGCGTCGCTTGAACGCGGGGAGCAGATACTGCTATTTTTAAACCGTCGGGGATACGCCAACTTCCCGATCTGCGGTGCATGCGGCCAGGCTATACGGTGCAAACATTGCGATATTTCACTGACCTTGCACCAGAAGGCTAACGCCTATCGATGCCATTATTGCGGTTATACCCGTGCCGCTACGACGAATTGCAAATATTGCGGATCAGATAACATCAGGCACCTGGGTCTCGGTACGGAAAAGCTTGAGGCCATGGTGGCATCGATTTTCCCCAAAGCCCGGATAGCCCGAATGGATCGTGACACCACCCAGCGGAAAGGATCCATTCTAAAGCTGCTAAAAGGACTTAAAAATAAAACCACCGACATTTTGGTTGGCACTCAGATGGTGGCCAAAGGCCATGATTTTCCAAATATCACACTGGTAGGCATCATATGCGCAGATCTATCCCTGAGTTTTCCGGATTTTCGAGCCTGTGAACGAACTTTTCAGCTTTTGGCGCAAGTAGCCGGGAGAGCAGGACGCGGCGAAAAGCGCGGCAGTGTCATTTTACAAACCTACAATCCGGATCATTTCAGTATTGCCACAGCCAGACAGCAGGATTTTATTGCATTCTATCGGCAGGAAATCAATTTTCGCAAAGCACTTAGCTATCCACCCTATTCGAGAATGGTACAACTAAAAATATCGGGCAAGGATCCACATGAGACAGAAAACCATGCCCGCCTGCTGGGTGATCTGTGCCGAAGGCTGAAATCACACCCCTCCGAGGATTATCAACACGTGGAAGTCATGGGGCCCATAGAGGCGTCTTTAACCCGAGTCGCCGGACGATTCCGCTGGCAAGTGCTGTTGAAAGGTTTAACTGCCAACGTGCTGCATCAGTTTACGAATCGGCTTATGTCTGAAAATCCGAAAGTTTTCGCTCGACACCCCGTCCAGGTGACGATTGATGTGGATCCTTATTTTATGATGTAAAGTTGCGCCTTGACATTGTGAGGCATGCGTCATAAAATTTTTCAGGCGTTACCAAATCAAACCAATTTTGAGAAGGAGTTCATAATGAGCTGTAAAGGGCTTTTTGCTTTGGCTGTAATAATCGGAATGACACTGTTTGCTGCAGTTAGTTTTGCAGATCAAGAGGATGCCAGACCGGTTGCTTTTTTTCCACAGACTTTCTATGAATTTTCCCCGGCTCTGGATGGGGCAAAAGTCGTACACGAATTTGTTGTGCAGAACAGGGGCAGCGCAACATTGAATATTGAACGCGTCAAAACCGGCTGAGGGTGCACAGCTGTTTCGTATACGAGACAGATCCCTCCCGGCGGTGAGGGGAAAATAACGCTGAAAGTCGATACCAGGGGATATGGTGGAAGAAAAATGAAAAAAAACGCGGGGGTTTATACCAATGATTCAAAACACCCGCAGCAGGATCTGGTCATCAGTGGCCAGGTTGAAACCTTCGTCACGATTCGTCCGAAACATGCCAACATGCGCGGATTCGTCGGTGACCCTATCAGGGGTACCGTGACCATTATTCCTGAA
>JASFFJ010000822.1:0-3441 GCA_050124355.1 Desulfobacterales bacterium
CAGGTAATCATTGGCCACACCGGCATATTGTCCGGTCTCATCAACAAAATCGAAAGGCGCCCAATCCGTCTCGCCGCCCACAATGATCTTCCTGTGGGTCGCCAGCCATTGCCTTTCCGCATCAGTCAGGATGATCCTTTCTTTTTCAGGCAGAGCAACCTGCGATGCTTTGGGGATATCTTTAAGCTCCCTTTCGGTCCATTTACTCACCAGCTGCTTTCTTTCCGCACGGACGATGGCGTTTAAACCCTCATTGACCTGTTGAATCAGCGTCGGGTTTCCTTTTTTTGTGGCAGTGTAATACACCCGGGAATACAGCGGATGGTCTTGATCGTATTCGAAAATGTTGATCTGTAGATTTTTTTTGAGGTAGTAAAACAGGCTCAGGTCTGTGGCGACAAACACTTTTATCTCGCCCTCCAGGGCGGCCCGGAACAAATCCTGACCCCGGTCATAGACAACAATTCGGTTGGCCGGCACTTTGGAGCGCACAAATTGTTCGGTGTACCCGCCTTTTTGAATACCGACAATAAGGCCCGATGTTTTTTCCAACGATTTGATCGGATAAACCGACGGGTGGGTAAATATGTAATAGTCGAGGGCTAACAGCTGCTTTGAATAGTCCAAAAATTTTTCGCGCTCAGGGGTCTTGAAAAGACCGGCATGCAGATCGACTTTGCCGTCTTTGAGAAGCTGCAGCGATTCTTCAACGGAATTCACCCTGACAAATTTAATCTTCCGGCCTGCTTTTTGAGCCCACAGCCGCCACAAATCCGGAAACAGCCCTGCCGGACGTGATTCAGCGTCTTCAAACTTAAGTGGTGCCACTCCCACATTATAAGCAATTTTCAATTCATCCGACGCCGTTGCTGTTGTCACGACAGATAGGCATAATAGCGCCACCAAAACAGGTAAATACATTCTTAATTTCAGCATACCTTTATCCTTAGGTAAACGGCGGACATACTTCTGGGTTACCCGATCCGGATCTGCTCACGCTCACGCGGCCCTCGTGAGAGTAACGAGAAGCTGGATTGAAATCAATAGCGATATGTCTGGTCAGTGAGCCTTCCCCCATCACGCCCCCGACGGTGCCGCCAAGACGGGCCAGCAGGATGTGAACCGAATCGCCGTTGCTTTTCCTTTAGTCCGTGTCATAGCCTCGAAGGGCAAAGACGGATTATCTGTCCTCTGCTATCTGTCTTCTGATCGCAGCGGCCATATCCCGGCTCAATTTTTCGATCACTCGGCTTTTGGCCAATACCAGTCCTTTGTATGTTTCATCTGCTGCCGGTTCCTGATATTCCGATCGTCGCACCAGTTTCAACTCGTCTTCCTCTCCTTCCAGAAGCGCCCATTGAGACACCAGGGTGGCCTTCTCTCCCAGATTGCCGTCCAGGCGCAGCACATCAACCTCCAGCCGGTAGTCAAACGGAATCGAAGTTTCCGAAGCCAGGATAACGTCAATGGCATCGTCGCGCAGCAGGTTTGTCAGGTTTTCTTCCAGCACCCGCGTCAGATTCTCGTCCAACGGTTCGGCCCACTGATTAAACTCGGCGAGCCGATACATCGTATTATCCAGATTGACGACGATCTCGTTGCGGTTCAGATATTCGGGAACGACAACTGTTTCCAGACCGATATGGATACGAGCCTCTGTGGTTGATGAAGAATTCCCGGTCTGCGACGGACTCAACGGGCTGAGCATATAGAAATAAGTCGGGGGCGATTGGCCGCCCAAACAGCCTGCCAGGATCAAGGCCAAAAAGATGATTGCAACCTGTGTTGTACGGCGTAAATATGTTTTCACGGTTTACCTCCTCTTTGATTTGCTCTTGCCGCGGATCAACGCTTCGGGGTTTCTTTCAAGGTATTCAGCCCATACCTTGATGGAACGGGCCGCCGACTGAAGCTCCTTGAGGGTGCGCGCGGCCTGGGGGGCAACGTTTGAATTAAGGCTCTTTATGAGCTTTTGAGCCTGGGTGAGTGTTTCGTTTAAGGCCGCGATGGACTGCTCTAGTTCGGATGAATTGATCAAGCGCTTGGCGCCGGCAACCGTATCTCGTAAGTCGTTGCCGATCTGTTCGATGGGCAGATTTTCAATTTTCTTCAAGACCTGGGTCAGGCTGGCGGCCATTTCCTCCAGTGTCGTCGGGACGGTGGGAAACTCCGGATACTGACCTTCCCAATTGATTTCGGCCGGTGGTGCTTCCGGATGCAGTTCAATTGCCACCAGCAACTGGCCGGTAATCAGGCTGCCCGTTTTAAGCTGGGCGCGCATGCCTTTTTCCACAAGGTAATCCATGACTTTCTGTTGCTCCTCACCTTCCGGCAGCTTGCCGGTTGCTTTGATTCGCTCGGGCTCTGTCTCGATCAGAACCGGGATACGAAAGGCCTCTTTGTCGATATCAAATTCCAGATTGACATCCAACACCTGACCGATCTCAATCCCCTGCAATTCAACCGGCGCACCGATTTTCAGTCCCCGGACGCCACCGGCAAAATGCAACAGCCACCTGTTTTTGCGGGCGTAGGTTTTTTCGGAAGTACTCTCACGGTTTTTATAAAGCTTAAAAATGTGATTTTCCTCGACCGGCTCACCGGCTTCCTGGCCGGCCGGTGTGTCAAAGGCGATGCCGCCGATCATCAATGACACAAAGGATTCTGTGTCCACCCGGATACCCTGGGCATCAATGGCAACATCCAGACCGCTGGCATTCCAGAATTTAGTATTTTGGCGAACCAGTTTGTGATGGGGATCATGGACGAACACCTCGATGGTCACCGCCTGTCCGTCTTCGTCCAGTTTGTAGCTAACCACCTGGCCGACCTCGATCCGCCGAAAGTACACCGGGTCTCCGATCTGCAGCGAGCCAAGGCTCGGTGCTCTGAGCACATAGTGGTTGCCCGGCAGGTCGGCAGTTACCACCGGCGGGATCTCCAAGCCCTTGAACCGGGTAGCTGGTTGGCCCTTTTTACCGGGATCAAGTGCGATGTAGGCGCCTGAAAACAGGGTGCCGAGCCCCGAAATACTGCCGGCCGCCACCCGGGCCCGGACGACCCAGAAACGCGAATTTTCCGAGACAAATTTTTCAGCCTTTTTTACCATCTCGGCCGTGACGATCACCTCTGAAAGCCCATCGTCCAACTCGATGGACGTAACCTGACCGAGCTCAACATCTTTGTACTTGATTTTGGTTTTGCCGGCCTCCAGCCCCTCGGCTGACTTAAACGTGATGGTAATGACAGGGCCTTTTTCGGAGATGGCTTTGTAAACCAGCCAACCACCAATGGCGAGGGCGATCACCGGAACCACCCAGACGATGGAAATATGGCGTTTTTTCTCCCGGAATTCGGGTTCCGGTGCCCCCTTCAAGTCAGGGCTGTCGTTTTTAGAATTACTCATGACTTGCCTCCTCTGTGTCCCAGATCAGCCGGGGA
>JASFFJ010000823.1:0-3428 GCA_050124355.1 Desulfobacterales bacterium
AACGATACGGAGATTTATAGAATGATTTCGCAAAATCAATGCCAATCTTAAGGCCAATGATAGATTTGAAAGATTTTATCTTAACCTATCGTAAATATATCATATTTTGTTTTTATTAGCTTTCGGACCATTCACCTGGAATTTATTAAATTTTCCAAAAATGTAAATCTTATTGATGGGCCTGTATATCTGGTTGTCAGTTCTGAACAGCATACTCTCTGGCCCAGAATCAGCGACCACCAGCAGAGCAGGGGGTATGAGGATGGCTCTCGAAGGGGCCGGGGCCACCCTATGCTGGTGGTCGCTGATTTTACGTTGCTCAATTATTTAGATTCACAGTCAGCTATATTTAAATGCAAAATTGGCGGAGAAAATGAAATCTCTCCACGGTAAACCGCGGAGTATCATGTTTTTAGGATTTAACTCTCTTTTAACGCAGCAAGCTGCGGGGAATTAAACCCAGGAGAGATTAAAATCTCCGCCCTTTTTTCTATCATATTATGGGGCTGGATAATACTAGCCCAAAACATCGATAACCGCGTGGGGATATGGATAATGGTTTGCTGGTGGGCAATGGGTGTTTGCGTAAATATATCCTGATACCATTCGAAGGGAGTTTCATCTCGAGGCAGCGGGCCGTTGGACGGCAACCAGTTGTACAAGGCCGCATTCCAGGTCTGCATCACAAATTCAAATGGCCTTATGTGGCAAAAGACGGCCCAACGACCGCCAGGCAGGTGAATAGGTGGGGGGAAATGGGCCGAGCTTGGCAAACGTAAATTCAAAGGTGTCGATATTTATCGAACGATCCCTAAAAGCCCGCGGTGAAAGGCCATACCATTTACGAAACGCTTTACTGAAAGCGTTGTGACTCTCATAACCGATATCCATGGCGATGTCGATGATTTTTCGATTGCCATGCATCAGGCAATGCGCTGCGTGCAGCATACGGTTGCGCACCCAGTACTGCTTGAGGGTCTCACCGGTGCATCCGGCAAAGACACGGTTGAAATGAAAAGGGGAACGGCACACCTCCTGCGCCAGGCGATCAATCGGGCAGACCTGATCCAAGTTCTGATCGATGTACACCATGGCCTGCTGTGCCCGTTGCCGGTGGTTTAATATCGTTTGATTATTGGGCCGCTTCATAGATGGATAAGTCGATCAGATCCCCTGCTGTTCCAGGCAGTCGGACAAACGTTTGACCGCTTCGCGCAGTTGGGCCTGGGATGGATAGGAAAAATTCACCCGAATGTGGTGCCGCTCGGTCCGTTCACCATAGCAGGCCTCTCCCGGAACAAAAGCGACCTTGAACTTCAGCGCCGTGTGAAACAATTGTCGGGTGTCCACCTGTTGCGGCATGCTGACCCACAAGAACATCCCTCCTTCCGGCTGTGTCCACGTCACGCCTCTCTCCGGTGGGAAGTAATCCGCCATCGCCTTCAGAAAAATTTCCAATTTATCACCATAGTAGACACAGCAGCGCTCGAAGTAGGCGTCGAGGTCAACTTCGGTGAGAAAAGCAGCGCACATGTCTTGATTGTACTTGGGTGTGCACAGGGTGCTGCCTTCCTTTATATTGGTCATTTTTTCAATCACTGCCGGAGGACCAATATTAAATCCAACCCGCATGCCCGGACAAAACTGCTTGGAAAATGTATAAATTCCGATGACACGACTACCACCTCGCTTCTGATCCAAGCTATACAGCGACGGCAGCATGGCCCCCCGATAGCGCAGCTTGCGGTAAGGGCTGTCTTCAATGATCGGAATACCGTAGTGGTCACCAAGGTCCAGCAGAGTTTCGCGTTTGGCCAGACTCGTGCTGACCCCGGAAGGGTTCTGGAAATCCGGCACCACGTAGATGAATTTCGGCAGGCGGCCTGCAGCCCGGCAATCCGACAGAACTTCTTGCAGGCGTTCAACGTCGATACCATCAGGTTCGAGGTCAACCCCCAGATACATGGGGCTCTGCATCTCGAAGGCGGCCAGAGCGCCGGCGAAGGTGGGGCGTTCAACAACCACGGCATCGCCCGGCTCCAGGAGCAGCCGCCCCGCCAAATCCAACCCCTGTTGTGCAGAGGTCGTAATCATCGTGTTGTCCGGTGCTACACGGATACCGTCGCGGTTCAGAAAAGCAATGACGGCCTCGATCAACTCGGCCTCCCCCCGGATATTTGAATACTGCATGATGCGGTCGATGTCGCTCTCTAAACGCTGCCGGGTCGCCATTTGAAATTCCGTTCTCAGAAACATATCCGGTGACGGCAGTCCGCCGGCCAGAGAGATTATCTCCGGATCATTAATTAACCCCAATAGTTTGCCGATAGAGTATCCCTCGTAGTGACGCATATTCGCGGCGTACCGCAAGTTCCAATCTTCCACAGTTTATTTCTCCTTTTGCATCGACTTGAGAAAAATGTTAATGAATAGAAAATATCCTATCCGAAACTGGCACCATTCAGTTTCTTCTTATACCGGTTGCATGCCTAAAGGTGTCAAACAGACTTGAAAAATGGAGTCATGAAATCATGCCTGAAATCAATCCCCAACGACTCATGAATGACTTGAAACACCTCCGGACTATCGGCCAGTATGGCACCGGTGTCATACGACCCGCCTTCTCTACCAAGGATATGGAAGCGCGTCAATGGCTCTTTGATCGGATGGAAGCAGCCGGCTTAAAGACCTCTGTGGACGGCGTCGGCAATGTATTCGGACGCTCTCCAAACCCGGGCAAGGGTATCCTGATCGGATCCCATACCGACACTCAACCCCAGGGGGGATGGTTGGACGGGTCTCTTGGAGTCATTTACGGATTGGAGATCATGAGGGCATTTTCCGAAGATCATAGCACGGCTCATTTTGCCGTCGACGTTGCATCATGGAGTGATGAAGAAGGCACTTACCTGAGCATGCTGGGAAGTCGTTCTTTCTGTGGCGTGCTTAAGCGGGATGACATGGAAAGGGCCCAGAACCACCAGACCGCCCTACCCCTCTCAGCCGCCCTCAAGCAGGCCGGACTCACGGGAATTCCGACAATCGCACTGGATTCAGAACGATATGTTGCCTATCTGGAGGCACATGTGGAACAAGGGCCCCATCTTGAAGCCCAGGGAAATCATCTGGGGGTGGTCACCGCCATCGTAGGCATCCGCACGCTTAGGCTTTTATTTAACGGTCAACAGAACCACGCCGGCACCACCCCGATGGAATACCGCAAGGACGCTGGCATCGCCCTGATCGAGCTCGTGCATGACATCAATCGCGAATTCCCCTCCCTGGCAGGCCCCCGGACGGTGTGGACCATCGGATATGTGCACCTGGAACCCGGTTCACCAAGCGTCGTTCCAGGCCGGGCTGAAATGCTCCTGCAGTTCCGCGATACGGACGACAACATCCTCGATGCCCTCGAGTCAAAAACAGCA
>JASFFJ010000824.1:0-3411 GCA_050124355.1 Desulfobacterales bacterium
TGCCGGTCTTATGAACAACAATAGAGATATGATGCAATGGCTGCAGGAAAAAAAAGCGGACATGTTGGGCGCCTATCGCCAACCGGCGTTGCCCGATGATGTGCGCTCAGACATGGAAAAATGTCTCGTTGAGGCTGGATTTGATCTGAAAACAACGAGGTCTGAAACTAAAACACATGTTTAATCTTACAGATTGTATTCATATGAACCGATCATCGAAGGTGCCTCTGAAGGGTTGCCATTGTTTATCGAATCAGGCCCCATGTTCGGAGTCACATCGCCGGCAACGCTGGCATCGACGTTGATTACGGCCAACGCTGAGTTGTTGAGCAGCATTGTGCTGGACAAGCAGGTCAATTCCAGGGTGCCGGTTATCTACGCCAGTTGGGCACGTGCGCTGGATAGGAAAACAGGCAATGTGTGCGTGGGTGCCCCTGAGTTTGGTATGCTCAGAGTTGGAACCACCCTGATGGCCAAGTTTTACAATTTGCCGTCCGGCGGCGGGGGGGACATTGACGGATTCGAAATGGGTGGATGCTTGGGCGCCGAACTTCTGTCGACGTCACTGCTGCCCATGTTGTCTGGAACCAACCTGATCCGGGGATGGGATTGCTGGGGGGCATGAATTCAGCCAGTTTGGAAGCCATCGTCATCTCCAGTGAAATCATCAGCTACGTTGACTCTATGTATTTATAAATTCTCAAAAAGTTTGCAACCCATTTGAAACGTCATTTCGGTGAAGGCCGGAATTTTAGTAACTTCAGGATATTCTGGATGCCGGATCCGGCATCCAGAAAGGTAGTATTTGGACAAGCACTGGATGGCGGGTAAAGCCCAGAATGACAAATGACCAATGATAGGTCCTGCATGTATATTCAGTCGATCGCAGGAACAATATGAAATCAAACCTATTAGAGACGATTGGTGGCAAGACGACCGGTAGTGTCAGCCACACAATGGTCGGCGTTGATTTAGGAGGAGACTTGTGGGAGGATGGATAAGTAAAATTTTACGGGTGGATTTGATGACTGGAAAATGTACGGTCGCGTCCTTGGATCCTATTGTGGCCAAAGACTATATCGGCGGTCGGGGATTGGGGATATATTACCTGAATCAGGAAGTCGACCCCAAGATAGAACCACTTTCGCCGGACAACTTA
This sequence comes from Desulfobacterales bacterium, assembly GCA_050124355.1. GTDB lineage: Bacteria > Desulfobacterota > Desulfobacteria > Desulfobacterales > JAFDCJ01 > JAFDCJ01. The sequence continues at coordinate 1,160 of JASFFJ010000824.1, forward strand.
CTTGTCATGGCCACGGGACCCCTGACCGGCACCGGCGCGCCAACCGGGGCGCGCTACATGGTGATGACCAAATCACCGCTGACCGGGGCGATTACCTGCTCCAACTCCGGGGGACAGTTTCCCACTGAACTCAAACGCGCGGGATTCGATGCGATTATTATTTCCGGTCGAGCCGAAGCACCGGTTTATCTTTGGATCGATCAGGGAAACGCCGATATTCGTAAAGCGGATCATTTATGGGGTAAAAACACTCACGACACAACGGATTCGCTGCTGGCAGAGACCGACAATAAGGCAAAGGTGGCCTGCATCGGACCGGCCGGTGAGAAGGGCGTTTTATTTGCCTCCATTATAAACGACAAACATCGGGCGGCCGGAAGGTCCGGGGTGGGTGCCGTGATGGGCAGTAAGAATCTGAAAGCCGTCGTAGTGAAAGGCAAAGGCCGTATCCCCCTGGCAGATCCCGATCGGTTTAAAGACGTGAACAAAAAGATTCTGGACATATTCAAGGAAGGCATCAAGGAAACCCCGTTGGGTCTGACGGTCCATGGGACCGCCGGCGTGGTGGTGGCTACTCAAAATTTCGGTGTGTTGCCGACTAAAAACTGGCAGCAGGGTACCTTTGACGGTTGGGAAAAAATTCAGGGAGAAGAATTGAGCAATCGGTTTCTGATAAAAAATTCGGCCTGCTATGGCTGCCCGATCGCCTGCGGCCGCAAAACCAAAGTCGATGTACCTGAATTTGCAGGAGAAGGCGAAGGCCCTGAATATGAGACGATCTATGCCATGGGTTCCAACTGCATGGTCGATGATCTGGCGGCCATTACCAAGGCCAACTATATCTGCAACGAGTTGGGCATGGACACGATCACCATGGGGACCACCATCGCCTGTGCCATGGAACTGGTGGATCGCGGGTACCTTTCGGAAGATCAGGTGGGTCACAGCTTGAAGTGGGGAGATGCCGATGCGCTGGTGGAATTGACGCGGATGACCGGCAATCGTGAAGGGTTTGGGGATCTGTTGGCGGAAGGCAGTTATCGTCTGGCCGACCGCTTCGGTCATCCCGAGCTGGCGCCGGTATCTAAAAAACAGGAGTTTCCCGGATACGAGCCTCGCGGCTGCCAGGCCATGGGACTGGCCTATGCCACTTCGCCGATCGGCGGCTCCCACATGCGCGGCGATCCTGCCTATTTCGAACTTTTCGGGGTTCCGAAACCCATGGATCCCCTTCAGTGGGAAGGCAAAGCCAAAGTTACCAAGGCCTATCAGGACCTGTCGGCAGTTATCGATTCCGCCGGATTGTGTATTTTCTTCGCTGTTCGAAATCTTGCGGCCAAGGATCTTGGCGTTGCGCCGGTGGGAATCCTGGAATATTTGAACGCCGCCACCGGTGCCGATTACACCCTCAACGAACTCATGGAGGCCGGCCAACGAATCATTAACGCCGAACGCATGTTCCTCGTCAGGGCCGGTTTTACAAGAAAGGACGATAGCCTGCCCAAACGGTTGACCGAGGAGCCGGCACCCACCGGGCCCGCTAAAGGTATGGTCTGTCATCTTGAAGAGATGTTGGAAGAATACTACCAACTTCAGGGCTGGTCGGAAGATGGCATACCCGGAGACGAGGTGCTGAGCCGGCTTGGGCTTGACTAGTATGAAACACTGCCTGGCCAAAACCATGAACAGGATGTAGGCTGTAGGTTAGGTTGCGCCGTAGGCGTTACCTGACAATCTGCTGTTCAAATAGCTTCCTGAGTTTCTTTTCCGGTCAGAGACTGGACGCTCGCGGCAAGCGGCGGTGCTTATAGGAGACTTCAGAAGACTGGATTCGATTTTATTTTTTAGACCCCGATGGAATGGGAATGTACCCAATATTCCATCATTCCAATTGTGAGCGAAGCGAACTAGGTTCTAACATGCAGATTGACGTCAAGCTATACGGTGATCTGAAAAAGTTTGCCCCCGACAGACAGACCAATTTTTTACTAACGCTTAATTCCGGGGCAACACTTGGGCAAGTCCTTAGAATGCTGTCAATACCAATGGAACGCTGTGTTTCGCTGATCAATGGACGCAGAGCCACCACAGATGCTGTCATAGCAGACGGTGATATACTTGTGTTGTTCCCTCCTATCTCAGGTGGATAACCTCACAAATCAGCATTCACCACATCAGTGGTTCTGAATTTAATCAAAATTTAAGCTTGATTCGGTCTAAGTGAAGTCCCAGCCACTTTCGTCTCAAGTCGC
>JASFFJ010000825.1:0-3406 GCA_050124355.1 Desulfobacterales bacterium
TGGCCTTGGATTTTGATTTTGACATCGCTTACCCGTTGGTGGCCTGGATCAGCTGGGTGCCGAATTTGGTTTATGTCGAATGGCGCTATCATACTAATCTCAGGCGATACAGCGCTTTACCGATACGTGATCAAAAGGGCTTAACCCTGATGGAGATCATTGCGGCTCTGGTCATTATGGGTATTCTTGCGGCAATAGCCGTACCGCGCTATATCGACTTGGAAAGAAATACCCGCAACAGGGCATTGGACAATGGCGTAAAAGAACTCAATGCTCTGGAAATTCTAGTTTGGTCTGACCAAAAGATCTCCGGGACCGGCTATATCGATGATGCCAGTCTTTTTGGATCAATCGATTACGATATCGGGACAAATTACGTCTGGGATACCGGTGATCCTCGGGCAACCGGCGGCATCATGATTTTCAGGGGCGAATCTTTCACCTTAAGCCGCAAAGCATCCACGGTGGACAGCCCGGCAATCTGGGATAGAGTGCCATAGAAGTGGAATCGGCGCGTCGTTGTGTTTTTCGCTCTTTTTGCATTGTTTGTCCTGGGCGGCTCTTTTTCTTTTTGCTTTTATATCTACCCGAGAATTTTTGCGTTTGAGACGCCCCGCCCCCTGCCATTGTCCATACCATCAAAACAAATCCGTTATTTGCCAGTGCCGTCATCGATCGCGGGGTATCATATGGTGAAGACGGCCAGATTGTGAAAGCCTGTCGTTATCTGCAGCTGGCTTGTGGATCCGGCTATTGCGAAAAATATGACGTAAAAAAAAATGAGGGAGTGTGCCAATAAGCAGTGGGGTGTTGTGTCCCGGAAATACCTGTAAATGGTAAACCATATCCAGAATTTTTTTCTGTTAACCTGAAACGGAACGCTAAATCTCTTCTTTTCCTAGCTCCTGATCTCAACCGAACTCTCACTACACGTTCTTCTGAATTTCCGGTTCCAACTGACCTGTAGCGGTTCTCTATTTTCGGTCTCATATCCAATTTTTCGTCTAAATCGCGCACCCCTTTGATCATCAAAATGCATGATTTCCCTGTTTAAATCTTAAAATGGAGCCGCAATATCCAAACAATTCGTGAAAGGAGGGTCAAATGGCTATTAGAGTCTTTATCAAACGAATATGCGAAGATCCCAGAAAAGAAAAGGAGCTTTTTAGTTTGGTTCGAAAACTTCGAAGCCTTGTCCCCCAGCAACCTGGCTATCTCTCCAGCAAATATGTTAAGAAAACCGGTCCCCCCAAAGATATCGTTGCCATCAGCACTTGGGCTTCTTCAAAAGATTGGCAGAACTGGTATGAAAGTGAAGAACGGCTGGCAATTCAATCTAAAATAGATGCAATTCCCGGAGTAAAAACGACGTATGAATTTTATGAGGATACTAAAATCTAAATAATGGAAAATCTCAAATTCGCCGCAAGGCCGGCTGGCCGCGATTCTGCTGGAATGGATGATGCAGGCGATGTCTCCCGCTGGAGTGTATATATGGGACCTCGTGGCGGCGGTTAATGCGACAACCCCATTATCTTTGGCCTGCTCTAAAGCTGCTACTTACAACCGAGGTAACCCAAAACGGAATGACAAGAATTTTCTCACCGCAGCGCAGAGCGCAGAGAGAAATTTACCGCTGCGTCCTTCGCGCTTTTGCGGTGAGTTTGCTTATTTCTTAAACTCCGGTCTGCGCCGTTCCAAAAAGGCGGAAATCCCTTCTTTAGCGGCAGCGGTGCAGGCGATTTCGCCGAATCCCCGGTAGCCGACCTCGAGTGCTTCGGCCAGGTTTTCGGTGGCCACGCTTTTTCGAATGGTCCGGGCGGTAATGGCAACGGCTTCTTTGCTTAGCGGTTGTCTGCCCGCCATGGGCTCATCGGGAATATTGATTTCGGGGATATCCACTTTGCCTTGCGGGATGCCGGCCACGTTCCCCTGTAAATTATTTATCTCATCAATTGCTGCCCGTATCAAATCCGGATAGTTGCCCGCCAGTTGGGTCACCATTCCGATCTCGGCGGCTTCTTTGGCCTTGATCGGCTTTGCAAAACAAATCATGTCGTGATACAGGGCCGCTCCCCGGGGCCACTTGCGATACGGTATGACACAACCGCCGATGCCCGGCAGGATGCCCAGCGTGATTTCGGGAAATTGCAGGGTGGCTTGGGGCATCGCCACTATACTGTGACAGCGGATGGCAACCTCCAACCCCCCCCCCATGGCCAACCCGTTTAACGCAGCCACGACCGGCTTTTGCATCCGGTCCATAAATATTTGAACTTTGGCACAGTCCCTGGCATACTGGGCCGACGCCTGGGAATCGCCCAGCATGGCGGGAAACCTGCCGATATCAGCACCGGCCGAGAAGGCTGCCGTACCGTAGCCGGTGATAATGAAACCCTTCACGGCGGGATCATCTTCATGGCGGGTCAGCACCTCCAGAATTTCGTCGGCAACTTCATCGTTGAGGGCATTCATGGCCTGGGGGCGACGGATCGTAATCACCTTGACGCCATCGATATCATCGACCAGCACGAACCGCTTAAATTCCTGATAGGAAGCCAGGGCATTTTGAGGCCCGGGGAATCCGGGCCGCTCCTGCTCAAATTTCTGCATGATGCGCTGGACTTCTCCTTCGCCCAGTTCTTGCATGAGATCCAGAGGTCCTTTTTTAAAACCGAGGGCAACCTGGCAGCCGAAATTGAGATCTTCCCGGGTGCCGATTCCCCGGTCGATGATGTCGAAGGACTGCGAAAACAGGATTCCCAGAAGCCGGTCGCGAATGGTTTGCTTGAGATCATCGTCGACATCGACCGGGCGGCCCGGGCGATGGGTCAGCCAGCGGTCCACCGAGCCCAGGATTGAAGCCGGTTTGTAGTGGCGGCCTTCCTCCATTTGGAGGGTGTTGGTTTCAATGATGATTGGATTACCGTTGGCTAGATTCAGAACAAAAAACGGGCCCGCAAATACGAACTCTTCTGCCACTTTGTCGATCTGGCTGGCCGTGGCGTTATCCAGGAGATAAGCGGATTCATTGCACCAGTTGTCGAAGATGCGGTCCAGAACAAAGCAAATCGCATTATCGGTGATGATGGGCGCCTTTCCGGTCCGGCCGAAGAACCAAAACAGGTAGTCCAGCACTTCCTGACTGCCCCGTTCCCAGGATATGATCTCCACCGGCAGACTGCGCCAGGCGGGGGCGAAAAAATGGGTTATGGAAGTCCGCTCGGGACGGTTCATTTTCGCGAAGATGCGATCCGCCGGGATGGAACTGGTGTTCGATGTGATAATCGTTTCTTGGCTGACGATCCTTTCGACCATGGCAAATATCTTCTGCTTGAGCGGGATATCTTCCGTGGCGGCTTCAATTACCAGTTTACAATTTTGGATTTGTTCGTAATCGGTTGTA
>JASFFJ010000826.1:0-3404 GCA_050124355.1 Desulfobacterales bacterium
AAACTTCTTCGCACTGCAAAACAGCATGGTCTGGTGACGCGCCGTTACTATGAAACAGAGATTGCGCACAAGGCCACCGACATTCCACCAAATTCTCAACCGGTGCCGACCCTCTGCTGCGGGAGTCGGAATTCATTGCCGGTAGGGGATGACAAAAAGGTTCTGGGAATGGTCAACTCCGATCTTCTGGCCCAGCGTTATCTGCTGCGTCTGTTGCGTTCGCAGGCTCCGTCGGATTGATGAACGCAACACGGCATCATGATAGGCGGTTGCGATCCAAAGAGGAAAGTGTGCGAATCAAATCCGTGTTATAGAAAGGAGGTTCAAAAATGTTTGAAAAGATTTTATACCCAACCGATTTTTCAGATGTTGCGGTCAAAGCGCTAAAGTATGTCAAAGGGCTCAAAGCCAGCGGCGCAAAAGAGGTAATTGTTCTGCACGTCAACGATGAACGCGGCAACGAATCCGTTGCTCGGATTTTAGGTGAAAGCCAGTTTAATAAGCTTAATAAAAGCAAAATGGAAGAAACGGCACAAAAGCTGAAAAGTGTCGAAAAAGAATTGATCGACGCCGGTTTAAAAGTTAGGCTGCGGGTCGAAACCGGCATGCCCGTTAGGGAGATCCTGAGGGTTGAAGACGAAGAGAATGTTTCAGTCACCGTCATTGGATCTCACGGCCGAAGCAACCTGGAGGAGATTTTCCTAGGCTCGGTTTCTGAAAAAGTCCTCCGCAAAAGTAAACAACCGCTTTTCGTGATCAAGCGCTGACGCTTGAATCCGTCGGAGAGGGAAACTTAAGGAAATGGCACCTTTTCTTCAGATTTGTGGAGACGCTTTTTAAGGGCGCTCAGCTGATCGGTGAGCCCATAGGGCAGCGTGGACGGGTCGGCCTTTTTACCGAGGTTGATCCAGTGCTTGAAACAGTCTCCCATGTGGTAGCCGCAGAAGGGCAACATGGCAAAGGGATCGTTCCGGCCGTAGGGTCGAGGGCCGCTGCCGTCACTTCGGAACCGACGATGGATCCCATAAACGCAGCGTGATTCCAATCAAATGTCTGGGGCACCAGCGGCACCTTACTGGGGCGTCGACCGCCGAAAAGGAATGCATCGATTGGAACGCCCCTGGGGTCTTCCCACTCGTTGCCTTTCCAATCGATAAGTTTTCCGGGTGCGGATGGAAAGGCACCTGTCACATACTTCACAACTCCTTCCGGGTTGGTCAGCTTGAGAATGAGCATGTGCTCTGCCCAATCCTCTACTCACTTGATCAGTTTTTCATTTTTGGTTGGAATCTCGTTGAGGTGCTTTACTCTCATGGTAACCCCCATCGTTTATTTTCTTTTTTTCCTCGTCCATTATTTCTTTTATGTCCAAGGCCCGGTCGAAATTGTTGACCTGTTCCTGGGAAAGCAGCAAGTCTTTCATGCCATATATTTGCATCCGGCATGATTGGGTAAATAACCGGTTAACGAGCAGCAGGGAAGCAATTTCCATTTCCTGTATTTTTCGCGTGGCCACCGCATTCAAGGTATTTTTAATAAACCAGTTGTCGGCCGCTTCGATCTGTACGAAGGTGGCCAGCAGGCTTCGGTACTGGCTTTCCCTGTCATCCATAACGAGAATACGGCCCATGTTGTGGTAAAGCTCCACCAGACGCTTGCGGAACAACTTATACTGCGCATTCAGGTATTCATTGTCCGAGCCGTCGAACTCATCCATATTATGCCGAACGCCTTTGAAGTTTTTTATGGAGTTCATCATGTTGCGCGAGGCATAAATTAATCGCTCCAGCTCCTTGGCTTCTGCCTCATTACGGATATGCGTCTGGATTTTGGAATAGAAAGTGAAAATTTCAGCGTGAAGCAGCTTTATATTCTCGTAAAGTTCATCGAGCGAATTTTTCTTTTTTCGGTTTTTTTCAAAGGGCAAATCGACATCGAACACCAGCTTTTCATCGATTCGCAGCAGCCTCAGGTTATAGAGCTGGCACTCCTGAAGCAAATGACCGGTTTCTTTTCTTAACGCAGCAGAGGCTGCATCCGTAACTTCCGGCGGTGTCTTGTCGAGATAGACGGTAAGAATGGTTCTATGGTCCGGATAAATTCTCATGAGCAATCGCGGCATAAGTCCGAGGAAAGGGAAAAAAATTACGACTCCCAGGATATTGAAAAGCGTATGAAAAAGGGCCAGCCCCGTCAAGCTGCTGGTGCCTATATCTACAAAAAACGAAATGAGCCATACCAATGTCGGCAGCCCTAAAAAGGCCACCACGCCGGTAACGATATTGAAAATCAAATGGCTCAAGCTGACCCTTTTTTTGACCGGTACGCCCCCGATGGCCCCCAGCAAAACGGTAATGGTCGTACCGATATTGGCCCCGATGACCATTGCGGCCCCGATGTCGAAAGTAATCAGTCCGCTGTTCAGCGCCGTCAGCACAATGGCAATTGTTGCTGCGCTGGCCTGCATCAGCGCAGTGATAAGGGTGCCGACCAGCAGGTAAAACCATAGTCCGTAAGCGGGTAATTGTTCTAAGCTGAAAGTTTGCGCAAAGCTTTCAACGCTTCCCTTCATGAAATCGAGGCCGAGAAATAAAAAACCAAAACCGATGAGAAGCCTTGTGACCAGAGATGGTTTGGTAGAGGGTTTAAAAAAGATTAGCCCGACCGCGCCCAACCCGATAAAGGGCAGGGCCAGGCTCTCAATTTTAACTTTAAATCCGATGGTGGCAATGATCCATGCCGTCAGGGTGGTACCGATGTTGGACCCCATGATGACGCCGACGGCGTTTTGCATGTTCATAACACCGGCACCGACAAAAGCCAACACCATCAGCGAGACCGCCGAACTGCTTTGCAGCAGCGCCGTGACCAAGGCTCCGCTGCCGATGGACTTCAGCCTTCCGTCAGTATATTGTCTAATGATCCGTCTAAATGCCCTGCCCGACAGGGCGCGCACGGATTCTTCAATTAAAAGCATTCCGAACAAAAAAATACCGAGCCCGGCCAGCAGTTTCCATATATCCAAATTAATTGACATTTTGCCTCCTGGAGCGTCAACTTATCTCAAACTCATAATACAAGCTGTCTTTTGATTCCGCATTTGCCAGTACCTCTTTGATCAGGCTGTCTTCTTCGGCCTGGGCGTAGCCGACGCTGATTCGAACCCGAAGACCGTCTCTGTTGCCGGTTGTCAGCAGATCCTCAAATCGCAGTTCCCGCTCCAGACGGGTGGCAAACCTGCGGGCGTCTTCGATGTCGGCGTTGTGTAAAACGACGAGAATCCGGTCAAGGCTGTAGCGAGAACAGGAGTCGGTTATGTCAAGACGCTGCTTTATTTGAACGGCAAAATTTTTAAGCATGTTCTGGCCGACCACATGCCCCATTCTGGTGTTGATTTCTGCCAG
>JASFFJ010000827.1:0-3403 GCA_050124355.1 Desulfobacterales bacterium
CGCCAGGTAGCTAAAGAATTCGCCAAAACTTTCAGAAATAATCCGGCCGGTGAAGCCCTGCATGTTTATGGAACCACCGCTTTTCCGGAGATTTTGTCAGCCGCAGGGGCATTGCCGGTCAACAACTTCCGCCGCAGTGCTTTGGAGGAGGCAGCCTTGATCGGCGGTGACACCTATAACGAGACTCTTTTGAATAAACGTAAAGGATGCCACGCCTGTCCGATTCAGTGCAAACGCGGCGTTGCACTGGATGATCCCAAATACGGCATCGATTCGCGCTACGGCGGACCTGAATATGAAACCATCGCGGCGCTGGGGAGCAATCTCAACATCACGAATTTGAAGGCTATCGCCAAGGCTAATGAGGTTTGCAACCGATACTGCATGGATACCGTCACCGCCGGTATGACGATTGCATTTGCCTGCGAGTGTTATGAAGCCGGTATTATCACAAAATCGGATACCGGGGGACTGGAGTTGAAATTTGGTGACGCCGACCTCATGCTGAAATTGCTGGAAATGATAGCCCATCGTGAAGGATTCGGCGATGACCTGGCCGAAGGCTCGGCCCGACTCGCAACAAAATGGGGGGTTGCCGATAAGGCGCTGCATCTGTCGGTCAAGGGTATGGAGCCGGCCATGCATGATCCGCGTGTGAAAACCGGTGTCGGTCTCGGCTATGCCGTCTGTACTTACGGTGCGGACCATATGAATGCCGTCCATGATCCGGCGATTGCGGATCCGCAATCCTTCTCATTCAATTCTGCCAAGCCCCTGGGCATATATGAGCCGGTGCCGGCCACCGAAATCAGCCCTGCCAAAATCCGAAACACCGTTATACTGGAGAGGTTCTGGAAGGTACTAGATGCGCTTGGGTTGTGTGTCTTCGGCTATGCGCCTCGCAGCGTCATGCCCATCAATCAAATGGTTCAATGTGTCAATGCCGTCACCGGCTGGGATACGAGCCTGCTGGAATTGATGAACGCCGGCGAGCGCAGTGTTGCCATGGCTCGTGTATTCAACAGTCGTGAAGGTTTTACCATCAAAGACGACAAACTCCCGAAAAGGCTCTTTGATCCAAAGCCGGATGGACCCGACGCCGGGAAGCAGATCTTCACCGAAGACGAGTTTAATGATGCCGTGAAGCAGTATTATGAAATCCTCGGCCTTGATCCCGTCAGCGGCAGGCCCTTGCGCGGCAAGCTGCTCGAACTCGGGCTTGAGTGGGTTGAAGAGTTGTAGCAAAAAAAGCCGTTGAGGTTGCCCGTCCTATAATAGATGCGAAGTGAGGGATTTATAAACAAGATAGGAATTTCGCCCCAATTGGAATGTTAAAATTCTGGAATATTGGAAATGATGGGTTTAGAGAATCGAAACGAATATAATTGTATTGATTTTCTTGAATTAATACCCAGTCTTCCAACATTCCACTATTCCATCAATCCATGCGGTTTTCCAATAGAATTGACGCAAAAAGTTCTGTGATTCCAATAAATTGTAGAAATTCGGATACCTTTAATCCTGGGCCCATCGGATTTAATTCCTGAATCCCTTTTTTCTTCTTAAAATGGGTCCGGTTGATCCTTGTTTTCATTTTTATCCAATAAATTTGACAATTCCATACTCCAGTAATCTATTGAACACAGCACATAATAGTTTTGTTCCTTTAGCTCACAACTTACGGTGGTGCCTGGTGCTTCCCAATATGTAAAATATTCCACGTATCCAAAACTAAGCGCCTTGCCCCATTTGCTACGATCAGATTTATAAGTGTCATTTTTCCAATGGGTAATATCTTTTTTGGGCGGCCCATATTTTTTTATCAGTTCTCCTTTAAATCGATCGTAAGTTTTTAAAAACCGCTCGGAATTTATATAATTTTCATCCAACAAGTAAGATGCGCCGATTAATTTGTTTTGGGCGAATAAATATAGCAGCTCAACATTTTTGTTTAAAATTCGAGTCTTGTACTTAATCTTTGTCTCATCTTTTTCAGTCGGCGTCATGGCTTCAGAAGCAATGACTTCTTCCGGAGTCATCCCCCATTTTGTATGCCTGAAGTTGTATGTATCGCCCCAGCTCAAGTTCGCCTGGGCTATTAGGCTAATTAGAAATAAAGGTACTAAGTATTTTTTAAACATTGTAATACCCCCTTGGAATTTTAGGTTATCTCCCTTAAACACGCTGACTTAAGCGCTGATCGAGTTAATCTGATCATTAGCAAATTGTAAGCAAAATTCATGCAAAAAATATTCAGGTATAAAATCAATTCATATACAAATGAATATCAGCCTGTTGGAACAAAGCCCCCGATGGTATCAAAATTTAATTATGCAATTATGGTTATACTATTCGGTAGATAATTGCTTAGTCCAGATCTCGTCATTAATTATCAAAAGATCAAAGCGAACCTTTTCTATACGCGGAATTTTGTAATCGTTGAACAATATGGTTAGTGGATGCTGGAAATGGGTCGCTCGCACAACGCAAGAGCTTGCACCGCGTAATGCTCTTTTTCTAGTTATAAAGTCGACAAAATACCTCCTTAATCCAGCATCGAGTATCCAATATCTTGCCGCTTATGGCACAATATCTAATAATTTTTATTATTTCATTCTTGGTTCCGGCTCGCCCGTGTTAGGAATCAGGCCGCCAATTCTTTCCCTGAATCACTGCATGGCAGGCCACCTGGACGCCGCTGTCCAGGCTTTCCAGTTTTGGACGGATGGTACGACAGTCGGCACCCATCAGGGGGCAGCGGGGGTGGAAGGGGCAGCCACTTGGCGGATCAATGGGATTGGGGATCTCGCCGGCAACGGGAGCCCTTTTACCGCCGGTCATTTCCACATCCGGGATGGTTTCCAGCAGCAGTTGCGTATATGGATGGAGGGGATTGTCAAAGATATTGTCCACCGGAGCAACTTCACAGAGTCGGCCTAGATACATCACACCGACCTTGTCGGCCATGTGACGGACCACGGCCAAATCATGAGAAATGAAAAGATAGGTTAAATCGAATTTGTTTTGCAGGCGTTTCATCAAATTCAATATTTGGGCCTGTACCGAAACATCCAGCGCTGACGTCGGTTCATCACAGACGATAAATTCGGGTTCGCTGGCCAGCGCCCTGGCAATTGAAATGCGCTGACGCTGTCCGCCGGAGAACTCATGGGGGTATTTTTCACCGTCCGCCGGAGATAGACCGACCTGGGTAAGCAACTCTGCAGTGCGTTGTGAAATTGTACGGGCGCCCTTCAACAAACCAAAGGCCCTTATAGGCTCGCTGACAATAGGCGACACCCGCCAACGCGGATTCAGACTGGCGTAGGGATCCTGAAAAATCATTGCCATGCGCCGGCGCAGCTTCTCCATTTGGGCCCGGTTAGTGACGGCAGCCATGTCG
>JASFFJ010000828.1:0-3400 GCA_050124355.1 Desulfobacterales bacterium
CGACGGTGTTTGTGAATATTATGCGGGGAGGGCCCGGGCTGGGTGGAATTCTCCCGTCCCAGGCAGATTATTTTCAGGCGACCAAAGGCGGCGGGCATGGCGATTACAAACTGCTGGTGATGGCACCGGCCAGCGTCCAGGAAGCGGTCGAAATGGTCATGCAGGCCTTCGCCCTGGCCGATAAATATCGCAATCCGGTGATGATTCTGGGCGATGGGTTGATCGGCCAGATGATGGAACCGGTTGAATTTCCAGACCACCTCAAGGTTCAGCCCACCAACAAAGACGATTGGGCCACCAATGGTATGGGCACCCGCAAAAGCAAAACGCGCAATCTGGTCAAAACCCTTTATCTGGATCCCGTGGAGCTCAATGCGCATAATCTGAAACTAAAAGCCAAGTACGAGCAGATGGCGCGCGAAGAGATTAAATATGAAGCCTACAATTTTGACGGAGCGTATCGGCTTCTGATTGTTTCATACGGTACCATGAGCCGGGTTTGCCGTACGGCTGTGGATATGCTCAAGGAAGAAGGGCTGGAAATTGCCATGCTGCGACCAAAATATCTGTTTCCCTTTCCTTCCGGGCCCATTCGTGAGGCCGCCGCAAAAGACAGCTGCCAGGCTGTTCTCAGTGTCGAGATGTGCATGGGACAGATGGTAGAAGACGTGGAACGCAGCGTTGCCGGTTTGTCTCCTGTTCACTGGTATGGCAAGTGTGGTGGTGATGTGCCGACCCCCGAAGAGGTGATAGAGGCTGTCAAAAAATTAGTTGATTGAGGAATTTGTAAAGGAGTCACGAATGGGAAAGACATTTCAAAAACCGGAAGCCCTGGCGGACACGATCACCCATTACTGTCCGGGATGTACCCACGGAGTGGCCCACCGGCTGGTAGCCGAGGTGATCGACGAACTCGGGATTCGAGATCGCACCGTAGGGGTTGCTCCGGTAGGATGTGCCGTTTTAATGTACAACTATTTTACGTTCGACTTTCAGGAGGCCGCCCATGGTCGTGCACCTGCGATGGCCACCGGGATTAAGCGGGTTCGACCGGATCTGATGGTTTTTACCTACCAGGGAGATGGCGACCTGGCGAGCATCGGATTGAGCGAAATTGTGCACTCAGCGAATCGGGGCGAGAAATTTACCACCATATTTATCAATAACGCCGTGTATGGAATGACCGGCGGCCAGATGGCACCTACCACCATGCCCAATCAGCGAACCACCACCTCGCCATTTGGGCGCAAACCGGTCACTGAGGGCATGCCCATGAAGGTGGCGGAACTGCTTGCATCCCTGCAAACCCCCGCGTATATTACCCGCCAGGCCTTGACCCGCCCCAAGTACATTAACCGGGCTAAAAAAGCGATTAAAAAAGCGTTTACCTATCAGATGGAACATCGATGCTTTAGCCTGGTGGAGCTTCTCAGCACCTGTCCCACCAACTGGGGGATGACGCCGATTGAGGCCTTGAAATGGGCTGAGGAGAAGATGATGCCCTATTATGAGTTGGGTGAATATAAGACGCCGGAGCAAGAATGAGTTGGGATGGTCAAGAACGTTAGGATGATTAAGAACATCTAAACGTACTTAGAGAGAGGAGACGTCATGCAAGATGAAATACAATTCGCCGGATTCGGCGGTCAGGGGATCATGGTAATGGGGCAGATTCTTGCCCAAGCCGCTATGGACGGAGGATTTGAAGTGGTGTGGATCCCTTCTTATGGACCTGAGATGCGGGGGGGGACCGCCTATTGCACGGTGGTCATCAGTGACCGACTGATTGGATCTCCCATCATTCGCAATCCCAAGCACCTGGTTGCCATGAATCGACCTTCTCTGGAAAAATTTGCACCGACCGTAAAACCCGGCGGTGTCATATTTATCAACAGCTCCATCATATCCATCAGTTCCGGCCGCGATGATGTGGATGTCGTCAGAGTGCCCATCATCGACATCGCCAAAGAATTGGGTAATGTCAAAGCCGCCAATATTGTTGCCCTGGCTGCCTTCGTCACCCGCAGCAACGTCCTCGATTTTGCTTTGCTGCAATCAGCTGTCAAGGCCAAATTCGCCCAAAAAGAGAAACTCATTCCTCTCAATATGAAAGCACTTGCGGCAGGTCAAAAGGCGGCGCTGGCCAAATGAAAATTTCTGTCCCCGACCATATTCGATCGCTCAAACCCTATGTTGCCGGAAAACCCCTTGAGGAACTTGAACGGGAGTATGGTATCACCGATGCGGTAAAACTTGCTTCCAATGAGAATCCACTGGGCCCCTCACCCATGGCGGTCAAAGCTGTCAAAGATGGCCTTGAAAACATGCATCGGTATCCCAACGGGGGAAGTTATGAATTGATCGGACGTCTTGCCAGTCGCTTGAAACTAAAGCGCGAAAACATCGTCCTCGGTAATGGGTCCGATGACATTATCGCCCTGCTGGCCCAGGTCCTGCTGCAGGCCGGAGATGAGGCGATCCTGCCCCTGCCTTCATTCTTATTCTACGATATCGTGATCCGCGGTCGCGGTGCAATACCGGTGGGAGTGCCTTTGAAATCTCATTCGACCGACCTGGAGGGGATGCTGGCGCGTGTCAATCCCAAAACACGCCTGATTTTTGTGAACAATCCCCATAACCCCACGGGATCCCTGATTTCAAGGGAATCGCTCGAATCCTTTATCGCAGCACTGCCGGCAGATGTCGTGCTGGTCATTGATGAAGCTTATTTTGAATTTGTAAAGGATGGCGATTGCCCGGCCAGTATCGATTACTTGCAATCCGACAAAATTGTCGTGGGACTGCGGACCTTTTCCAAAGCCTACGGTTTAGCCGGTCTTCGTGTCGGATACGGACTGATGCCATCGTTTATGGCCGATCTTCTCAACCGGGTCCGGCAACCTTTCAATGTGAATTCACTTGCGCTCGCGGGGGCCATTGCGGCCCTCGAAGATGAGGATTTTCTGGCCGAAACCGTTGCGCTGGTTCATGACGAATTGGCGTTTTTGTACGCAGGGCTAGACGATCTCGCGGTCGAGTATCTGAAATCCCAGGCCAATTTTTGTCTCATTCGAGTCGCAAAGAACGCTGATGAGGTTTTCGAGGGTCTCCTCAAGCAGGGTGTCATTGTACGATCGATGAGCTCATACGGGTATTCGGACTGCATTCGGGTAAATGTTGGTCGCCACCATGAAAATGTGCGGCTGTTGGAAGCGCTGGAGGTTGTGCTACGGAAATAGGGCAGACGGGTTTGAAAGCAGAAGGCGCGCAAGATCAGAGGGGAGGACGAGAAGGAAGAGGGGAGATGGACGAGGGACGAGGGAAGATGGACGAAAAGAAGACGGGTAAAATCAGAACAGTGAGAGATCTGAAAGTTTATCGCAAAGCCTTCGATTGCGCC
>JASFFJ010000829.1:0-3400 GCA_050124355.1 Desulfobacterales bacterium
ATTTATTGCGTCCACCAATAAGAACTTGAAAGAAGAGGTGAAAAATGGCAATTTTCGCGAGGATCTATTCTATCGAATCCATGTCATTGATATTCATCTGCCGCCGTTACGGGAGCGGCAAGGGGATGTTCCGGTGCTCTCTCATTATTTTTTAGACAAATTGTCTAAAGAAATGAACAAAGATATAACCGGCTTTTCTGCGCCGGCGTTACAGAAATTAATGCTTTACTCCTGGCCCGGTAATGTCAGGGAGCTGCAAAACACAGTAGAAAGTGCGGTTGCCATGGCAACTGAAAACATTATCAGTGAAGATTTAATTTTGCCTGCCTTAAAGGCTGAGGTTAGTAATTTAAAACCATTGAAGGACGCCAAAGAAAATTTTGAAAAGAATTATCTCCTCCAACTCATCGAACTCACCGAGGGCAATATGGCCCAAGCCGCAAGATTGGCTGGCAAATATAGGGCGGATTTGTATGAACTTTTAAAAAAGTACGACCTCAAGCCATCGAATTTTAGAAAAAAACAGTAGACATACTTATCCACGGCCGTATTTACTCCTTATTTGTTCTTATAGTTTTTGTATAAGATCCGAACAATACCATCGGCCAGGCCGATTTGAGGAACGTAGATTCTGCGAATCGCCGACCATTTCATGATTTTCAGATAAATGTCCAGAGCCGGGATGATGACGTCGGCACGGTCCGGCCTTAAGCCCAGTTCGCGAATGCGCTGCTCTACCGTAAAGTGTTTTAAAAATCGTCGTACCTTCATCATTTTATTGTCTGACAGGGGTTTGCCGGATTTAGCATTTGCCAGCCGGAAAACCTTATTGATATTGCCACCACTGCCAATGGCTGCAATGGAGGTATACGGGGCGGTACAGTTTTTCAGCCATTGTTTCATTTTTTTCCAATATGCTTTTGTTACCAGGCCCTCGAGAATTCGTATCGTTCCTATGTTGAATGATTCTGATGTTATAATTCTGCCTTCACAGAACAATGTAATTTCTGTGCTGCCCCCACCGATGTCTGCATACAGGTAAGCGTTGTTGCCCCCGAACATGTCACTGCTTTTGTTCTCAAATATTATTTGTGCTTCTTTTTTGCCGTTTATAATTTCCACATCTATACCGGATTCATTTAAGATCTGCTCCCGAATTTGCAGCCCGTTTTCAGCTTCGCGCATGGCCGATGTGGCACAGGCCATAAAACCCAATGGTTGAAAGGAATCGATCAAATGGTTAAAACCGACCATTGTCTTTACGAGCTGGGTGACTTTATTTTCCGAGATACATTTCTGGGTAAAGGCGTCATCCCCCAATCGAATTGGCATCCGGACGAGCGACATTTTCCTGAAAGTTGGCGAATCGCCATTTTCGAATACACCGGACAATAGTAATCTGACGGCATTTGATCCAATATCAACGGCTGCGAACTTTAATTGAGATTCCATAGGAGTTTTTTGCTACTTGGGATATTTTGAAGGTTAATTTAGCGGTGGTCGATTCGATCAATCACACTGTCTGTATATAACGACTTCTGAGTAAAAGTCAAATATCCTTCGGCAGTTTACCTGCCTGCCGACTGGTTCTTGGAAGAGAGTGATCTTTGCCGGAGTTTCACGGTATTTTCAAATACCGCACAAGTGCAAATGCATCGCCCCTGGATTTCTATCGATTTGGCATTGTCCTTTGATTGATAATGCGTTATGTCCGCGGTAGGTTGTCATTTGTCCCTAAAAGGTCAATCTCTGGTTCTAAATCAGCGGCAACCAGCAGAGCTCGTCCCGACCCCTTCCAGGGACCATCTTCATACCCCAAGCTCTGATGGTTGTCGCTTATTGCAAACTGCTGCCTGTGCTTGCATGCACGCAGCCCGTGGAGGAAATCAAAATGGAAGTTGAAGAAGCTATCGCCAGCCGTCTTAGCATTCGTAGATATGCTGAATCATCAATACCCCCTGATCATATGGAGGCGCTTTTCAGGGCGCTGCAACTAGCTCCATCGGCCAATAATGGGCAGAACTGGGAGTTTATCTTTGTCGGTGAAACCGGAATAAAACGCCGACTGGTCAGCGCATGCTCTAACCAGAGTTTTGTTGGCAACTGCACCTACTTCATTGCCGGTGTTGTCGATCCCAGACAAAAATGGCACATGGTGGATATTACCATCGCGTTCACCAATTTTACGCTACAAGCTGCTGATCTGGGCTATGGGACATGCTGGATAGGCGCTTTTGAAGAAAACAGAGTTAAAGAAATACTGGGAGTACCGAATGAACGGAAGGTTGTGATTTGCATGACCTTCGGCACCCCTGAAGGAAGGCACGTTCCCAGAGGACGGAAATCTTTGGATGAATTTATATACCTGAATCATTACGGCCAGCGCTGGCGCCATAATGAACCCTGATGTTGCCAAAATCGTGGTCGCAGATCCGCCCAAGATACGGGACGTTCAAAAAAATTTTCATATTTGAGTTTTCTGTGTTATAAATAATGTATGCTTCTTAAAGCACGCATCGACGCTCCTGGTGCCTTGCATCACATCATCAGTCGCGGAATCAAACGCCGACGTATATTCTCAAATGATCAGGACCGGGACGATTTTATGGAACCTCTAGGTAAGATCGTCACCAAGATGAAAACCCCATGCTTTGGTTGGGTGCTGATTCCAAATCATGCCCATTTTCTATTTCAGACCGGCAAAACTCCCCTTACCATGATAATGAACCGACTACTGACCGGCTATGTGGTTTCGTATAATCACCGGCACCGGCGGCATGAAAATTTGATTCATAGCGGTTGGAAGAGCGCCATCAGTTTAAACTCTAAACTACGACCAAAACAAAGTAGCGATTCAGGTAACATCCTAGCTGGGGATAGATCCCGAGCGGGGATGGAGAGGCTGCAAACAGCCACTCATATTTAAGGCCTGTAGTCTATTATGCTATTTAGCGTTCAGAAGGTTGGGTTTCTGTACCTCGATACTATTTAAAAATCTGGTTATCTCGCAGTCATTGTTGAGTATTTCGGTAATGCGTGGTGAGAAGATCGACAGAGTCGAGAAACCAGTGCTTGTTAAAGCATAGAAACTTATAATTTAATGAGTGTACCTAAAATACGATCTGTACTATTTGAAGATGAGCGTTATCTGCATCGTATATATTGTACCAATCTGGGTGGCAAGCCGCATAAAGGTATCTGCGAGTATGACAAACGAGCCGATGTGGAAAATCCGGTTGGCGAGGCCAAATGCGACGGGTTGGATGGTATTCCTTTAGCCAAATTTAAAACCAATTACATTTATTTTCAAATTGTAATGCTGGCCTATAATTTCTGGCGTTATTTAAAGATGATCGCCCAGCTGGGCTACTGCAAAAATAGTAATTTTAAGAAAATATTA
>JASFFJ010000830.1:0-3397 GCA_050124355.1 Desulfobacterales bacterium
ACAACGGCATGGCAGGAAAGCTGCTGGCGTCAATATATTGTGGAGAAGCGCAAAATTGTTCCGCTCGTTTCCGGAACCGGTGATATCGGTATGTTGCAGATCAATGAAAAGGTATGGCGTGGTTTTTATTCCCCTACAAAGTTACGCTGGGACATCACCTACAATACCCGTGCAGGGAGCGAAATTTTATTCAAATTCATGGTCAATTATGCGCTCAAGCGCCATGAGCATAAAAAAGCCGGTGGCTTGGCGAATCTGGCTCGTGCAACTTATTCGGCATATAACGGCGGGCCCTCGAAGGTGAGCCGTTATCGCAGTAAAAACGTTCCAACCGCCCATAAAAAAATCGATACCGCTTTCTGGACAAAATATAAACAGATCAGCCAAGGCAACCAATTTGCCGTAGCGCTATGTCTGGGGGGAGAAGATCCCGCTGCGGCGGTGCCGCCCCCAATCAAAAAGGCGTCCATAGCCAAATCTGTGGCAAAAGCCGATAAATCAACTCGAATCGAAACCAGCACTTGGATAAGAAAGCAAAATTCCAAACGCCTAACCCTGCAGCTGGCGGCAGTAAGCAGCGAACAGGCGCTAAAAAAACTGATCAGAAAACATAGTCGGCCCGGTATCTTTTCTTATTATCGAAGAAAGCACAAAGGACGGGAGCTATATATCGCCATTTACGGCAGCTTTTCGAAGCGTAGCGAGGCCGAAACGGCCGCGGCACATTTTGCCCCGCTGAAACCCTGGATACGCGATTTCGGCAGTATTCACGAAATAATGTCAAAATAAGCTTGTTGATTTTTAGATCTATATTACCAGCAAACTCCAGCATCTGGGCATCCCTCTAAAATGTTGAGTCAGAGCACTACGGCGCCAACACATCTTTTTTGATCAAAAAAGTCTTTATATTTTTCGCTTGAAAGTTCATTTAAACTTGTGAATTGATTTATTGCTAAATCCGAAGAAGAATTCTGGGAAAGGGGAAAAAAAGTGAAGGGCATGGTGGAGCACATTTCCCTGCGTTCTTTGAGACTACGCAAGCCCCACGGGCCGGTTCATACGATTCCTTTCGGCAGCATGGGCACGGTGACCGACAACAGCCGGGACTATATCATTTCCAAACTGGACTTTCGGGTGAGATATGACACCGACGTGGATAAAGTCAGAAGAATTATCAAGAAGATCAATAAAAAAATCATGAAAGACCCGGAAATGGGGCCTGTCATGCTGGACAAAATCAAATCCCAGGGCGTTAGAGAACTGGACGACTCGGCCATGATCATGCGGGTCAAGTTCAAAACCATCCCAGGAGAGCAGTTCGTTATCCGGCGCGAGGTTTTCCGGATGATGCAGGAATCTTCCCGGGAAAACGGCATCGAATTCGCGCATCGCAACGTGACCGTTTACATGCCGCCGGAAGCCACCGGCGCAGGCAATGAAAATATCGATAATAAAGTTGCAGAAGCCGCAGGAGCGGCGGCAGTTGCGGCTGAGCAGGCTGATAAAGAACGACTAAGGAAGTCGAAATGAACCTGAACTCAGGTACTAATAGCGCCGCCTCATGTAAACCCAGCGCCGGCCGTGCAGGTATAGCAGTGATCTGCGGTAACAATTTGAACGCCCGCTTTGGGGGGACCCTCCATTTCAGAAACGTGGATTTTTTGTCCGCCCATAGCAAGTCCCCTGGCAAGATTAAAGTCGCAATCGTAGAGATACCCATTCCATGATACAGATACCAGTGATCGACACATAAGTCCATCGACAGCGCAGGAATTGAAGCTGTCTGAAAGTTTTGCCATGTATTTTTCAAAATTTCCTGATTTTACAAGCCATTGACGAAATCTTCCCAGCGGTACATTGGCAAAACCGTAAAGGTTATTGAACACAACGCCCCACTTGTTTTCCAGGACTTGATGGAATCTTTTCTCAGCTTGATCCTGGGGGGGCGGAAGATATGCGCCGGTGGGATTGGATACCAGATGGAGCTCCAAGCCCTTGTCTTTACATCCATACCCGATGGTGTTCAATTTTTTTAAAACGGCTATACTTTCCTTAAAAATTCCATCGCCTCGCTGGGAATCGGTCTGAGTTATATTGATGGAGGGAAACGAGGCCACAATGACCACGCGATGGTGTTTCAACAAATCAACCAAGTCTTCCAATTTATCTTTCATAACAGATAGGTTGGAACGGAGCATGATCCTTGATGCAAAAGGTGAAATTTTCTCTATCAAATCAACAAGATTTGGGTTCAATTCAGGAGCACCACCGGTAATATCAATGGTTTCAAAATCGCTTCGCTCGGCATATTCTACTACGTCTTTTAAATCCATGTTCTCCGTGCGGCTTGGACCGGCATTCAAATGACAGTGCTTGCATTGTTGATTGCAGAGTAAACCCAGGTTAATTTGCAGCGTATGGGTGACATTGCGAACCAATTCGAGATTATGTTCGGCGATGGTTGATTTGAATGGTACGACATTCATGATCTCTTCTCGATTAGATGATTGAGTTATATAGATAGTTTTTGGGCATGATTGCGCATTTGTATTCCGTGCACTAGGGAAGCCCCCCCGCGGATGGCCGTCACGACATGAACCGCCTCTGTCATCTCCGCCAGGTTCGAACCTTTTTCCAGACAGGCTTGAGTATACGCATCGATACAGTATGGACACTGGATGGCATGCGCCACTGCTAAGGCAATCAGCGCTTTTTCTCTTTCGCTAAGTTCTCCCTCGGCAAAAACCGCACCGTAATAATCAAAAAATTTTTTTGCCAGTTCCGGGGCTTCTTGGCCAATTTCTTCAAACTTGGGAAGATCTTCCGATTTGTAATACGTCTCCATAGCTGCTTGCTCCTCCAATTTTAGATGTGGAATTCAGACCTACTGCTGGCCTCTGTTTTTTGCAATCAACCCATGTGTTCCACGATACCTTGGGCAAACTCCGAACATTTAACTTCCCTGGCACCCTCGATCTGACGCGCCAGGTCGTAGGTTACAATGCCTGTTTTAATGGTAGCCTGCAGCGCCTGCCGGATCAAACCGGAGGCTTGCCGCCAATCCATATGGTCGAGCATCATGGCCCCCGACAGGATCAAGGAACTCGGGTTGACTTTGTCAAGACCAGCGTATTTGGGCGCGGTCCCGTGGGTGGCCTCAAATACGGCACAGCTGTCGCCAATATTCGCGCCGGGCGCCATACCCAGCCCGCCCACCTGGGCGGCCAATGCATCCGACAAATAGTCACCGTTTAGGTTGGGCGTGGCAATGACGTCGAATTCGTCGGGTCTGAGCAAAACCTGCTGGAACAACATGTCGGCAATACGATCTTTAATTAAAACTTTTCCCTCGGGTATCGTTCCCTGGTAGTCCTCGTAGAGTTCTCTTTCGGTGATG
>JASFFJ010000831.1:0-3389 GCA_050124355.1 Desulfobacterales bacterium
ATGATCCCTGAGATAATAGCCGGCCAACCCTTTGCCGCCGATAAATTTATGATAAACAGCGGGTTCTGGACGCTCAACGGTCCAGGTGCGCGTTGTCAGATCAATTTTTAATATTTTAAAATTCCAGCCACTCATTAGTCGATTCCTCATCTGATTTCTTTAGTAAAGAATCCAGGCCCATCATAGATCCCGCTTAATTTGCGGGGAATGACCTGGCTTAGGCTTGCCCCTTGGAAGGGGGTTCTCCATGACTCTGCTCTGTTCGACATACCCATGGAGTGTTGGAGTAATGGAGTATTGGAAAAACAAAACCGAACTCCGATCTTCTGGGACTTAAAACAGAGGTCATTGGGATTCTCTGATGCTTAGAGCTTACGAGTGTTAGACCATAACTCCAGTACTCCAACACTCCATCACTCCTTGAAACTGTTACAGGCAGAGCAGATTATCTCTAATAAGTTCCAAAGGACTAAGTTTTCAAATTTAAATAAAATCCCTTCTTTTATTCCATTTTGACCCACTTGCAAAGAAACGGAAAAAAGCAACAAGTTTCCCGGCATCAAGGTCCTAATGTCTATCCAGCCGTTTCAATAGTGCCGCCCTTACATCCCAATCATCCCAAACATGCTGATATAGATTTTTATAAAGGCCATAAAGCGCCCGGTAAATTTCATGATTCTCAAGATTCGGCTCATAACCGGCTGCCAATTTCACGGCCTGTTCAACCGCCGTTTCGATATTCGGGTAAACGTCGGTCGCCAAAGCCGTCATAACAGCAGTTCCTAAAGCGCCTAACTCGCAGCCGCCCGGAACATGGACAGGCTTACCGATGGCATCCGAGATGATCTGGCACCACAATTTACTTTGAGCACCTCCTCCACAGAGCATGAGTTGGCTGATCGAAACAGGAAATTTTTCAAAACAATCCAGTAAAGACAGTGCCACGCCTTCATAAACGGCTCTTAAGAGATGCCAGCGCGTGTGATTTGAACTGATTCCGAAGAATTGTGCAGCCGCTGACGTTTTGACAAATGGGGCCCGTTCGCCCCCGGGATTAATATAGGGATGATATACCAAGCCATCGCAGCCCACCGGGATCTTTCTGATTTGCTTTTCCAAAGTATGAAAAAGTTCGATATTGCTTTCTTTAGCATCTTTTTTTTCAGATTGACAGAACTGATCGACGAACCAATCAACATTGGGCGTTCCGGCTAAACTGGGCATGGCGCGCAAAACCTGTTTGTCAAAGGCATAGGCGAGTGTCATCCCGATGCCCATGGGATTTAGATCGATAGCGTCCATAATGACGCCATTGAAGCAAGTTGTTCCCACAATTGAATAAGCCTGCCCGTGACGGACGGCCCCAAGCCCCAAACCACAGGCGACCACGTCGATCATTCCGTTTATGACCGGTGTGCCAATCTGCAATCCGGTTTCCTCAGCCGCCGTTTTGGTTACCTCACCAATGATGTCGGCCGAAGGGCGTATCTCTGGAAATAAAGGTAGAAAAGCTTCCAGTCTCGCCATCTTAAGAATTTCTACGGAATATTTGCTGTGGCGAATGTCAAAAGGTGCCCGGGATGCATCGGAAAGATCGGTGACGATTTTTCCGGTGAGTTTGAATTTAATCCAGTCTTTGGCAAAAAGAAAATACGATGCTTGATCCAGGGTATCGGGTTCGTTGCGGCGTAGCCACTCGATGATGGCTGCGGGTGCGCCGGCGAAGATAGCTGAGCCGTTGATTTTAAATCCCTCAAGGCTTCGTCCGCTCTCCTCCCAGGCAGTAATGATATCTCCGGCCCGCCCATCTGTCCAAAGAATCGAATTTCTCAACGGTCTAAATTGACGGTCCAACAAACGGCAACCGTCCCCCTGACCACAAACGCCGATTCCTGCAATATCTGATGCCGATATAAGATTCGTTTGCAGACAATTGCCGATGGTACTTTTGACCGCCTGCCAAACATGATCCATATCCTGCTCGGCCCAGTTCTGCCGGGAGGTCTCCACCGGCACCCGCATTCGGCTGAGGCCGACTTCATTCCCCCCATGATCAAAAACAACGGCTTTGACCAGAGAGGTTCCGGCATCGACACCGAGCAGATAAGGTTTGGGCATAACGTGCTCCCTAAAATTCAGAACCACTGAGGTGTCGTAAAATCGGATGCCACATAAATATCAGAAATCGTGTCAATAGGACTGAATTTGGGCGAATCGTTCTGAATTTTAATTTTTATCAAGGCTGCATCAGTACTTTTATCGATCCTTGCTTGCGGCCTTTGGAGATGTCGATGGCCTTTTTAAAGTCTACCAGTGAATGGGGATCCGATGTGATCCCACGGGAGGTTATCAGTCCTCTGGACATAAAATCAATTGTTGGTTGGTAAGTATGATAACCCAGATGTCCTCCGATAATTTCCAGTTCCTTAATATCCGAGATAATCGACCAGTCAAAGGACACCTCTTCAGCGAAAACGGAAAATTCCATTAAGCGGCCGCCCCGGCGAAGCATATCGATGCCTGCTTTAACACTCTTATTGCTTCCGGCGGCCTCCAGCACCACATCGCAGCCGATCCCCTCTTCCGTAACAGATTTGACCTTTTCAACCGCATCTTCTTTACTCGGATTGATTGTAAGGTCCGCACCGAGATCCTTGGCAACCTCCAGGCGATGATCATCCAAATCGACGGCGATCACCTGCCGGGGGTTCTTCAGCCTGGCCCCCTGCATCATAAACATTCCGATGGGACCGCATCCGAGCACCACGACCGTCTCGCCGAACTGAATTTTAGCCCGATTTACCCCGTGCAGGGCACAGGCACAGGGTTCGATAACCGCTGCATCCGACCAGGAGACATTCTCCGGGACCTTATGAACAATGCTTCCTTTGGGGTAAATCATATGTTTGGCCCAGCCTCCGTTATATTCGACGATACCGAAGACGGCATGCGGGTCACAAAGGTTGTACTGACCGCGCTTGCACCAGTAGCACTCCCCACAGGGCACGATGTTTTCGGCGATGGCCCGGTCGCCTTCCTTGAGCCCATACTTCTCGGCCGAGCCCGATCCGAGCTTGGCCACCCGGCCCATAAATTCGTGGCCGGCCACAATCGGTGCGTGGTCATAAGCGACCTGTGCAAAATAAGCATTGCCATAGTAAATCTTTGGATCTGCCGCGCAAATCCCGCAGCTTTCGATCTCTACCAGAACTTCGCCTTCAGCTGGATCGGGTAGTTCGATATCCTCATAACGAAAATCTTCTTTTCCGTAGATCACGACGCCTTTGGTCAACATGGGTAATCCTCCTTTGATCGTGAGTCAGCGACCACCAGCATAGCTTATGGTATGAGGATGGCTCTGGAAGGGCCCAGGACCACCTCTGCTGGAG
>JASFFJ010000832.1:0-3385 GCA_050124355.1 Desulfobacterales bacterium
CTTAAGCGCGGCTTCACGCCTTTCAGTCGCTTTCACGAAACGGTGGCGAAATTCGGGATTGCCGGTATCGACGTACAATTGCTCCCCTGTTTCAGCATCTTGGACTACAATCAACCCGGCATTTGGTAACTTGACTTCTCGCGGATCCCACAAACGAATGCCAATCAACTCGTGGCGGCGGCTCAAAAGGTTCAATTGCCTCTGCCAACCTGGTTTGCTGATAAAATCGGAGACCAGAAAAATAAGCGAACGCCTTTTGCAGGTGTTCAATCCGGCGTCTAGCAATCCACCCAAATCGGTCATTGTTTGCGTTGACACCTTTGCCTTTCTGAGTAGCTCTAAAGTCAACTGTAGGACCTGGTTTCGGCCTCCGCGCGGCGGAATGATGCGTTCGATCCGGTTGTTGTAAAGAATGGCCCCCACCCGATTCCCATTTCGGGTCAAAAGCCGGGCCAGCGTCGTCACCAGGTCAATCAGCACCCTCTCTTTAGAACGCTCAACCCCGCCAAATGTCATAGATGGGCTGCGATCCAGCAGAAACCAGGACGTGATTTCCCGGTCCTCGACATATTGGCGTACAAAAGGGCTGTTCATGCGGGCGGTCACATTCCAGTCGATGTGGCGTATGTCATCCCGCAATTGATACTCGCGCAGATCGGCGAAATCAAGGCCCGGACCGTAAAACAGTGTGCGATAGTCCCCTTGCAGCAAGCCATCCAAACGGCGAATGATCTGCCAGTCGAGCCGCTGTAGAATCCGCTCTGGCGTTAAGGGGTGTTCAGTGGATGGCGCGAGTACTTTGGTTCTCATGCAAAGGGACCTCCGGCACAGGAACGGCGTCAAGAATGCGGTTTAAAAGATCATCAGCGCTGATATTGTCAGCCAGCGCCTCGTAGGACAGGACCAGCCGGTGACGGATGACGTCAAGAGCAAGGTCGCGGACGTCCTGGGGCAGGGCGTAACTTCGGCTTCGGACAAAAGCGAGGGCTCGGCCGGCGAGAATGAGATTGATCGAAGCGCGTGGACTGGCGCCATATGAGATTAAAGGAACCATTTCATCTAGTCCGACTATGGACGGGTTTCGGGTTGTGGTTACGAGTTTGACAGCATACTCGATCAATGCCGGGTCCACGTATACGGCATCGGCTTCCTTCTGCAAGTCGAGCAACTGCCGGGTATCGATTACCTGTTGCACCGCTTGCAGAGAGCCGCTCATTCGCTCGACGATCACAAATTCTTCAGTCGGGGAGGGATACTTGACCAATACTTTGAGCATAAATCTGTCGACCTGCGCTTCCGGCAATGGGTAAGTTCCCTCTGACTCGATCGGGTTCTGAGTAGCCAAAGCCAGAAAGGGATTAGGTACTTGATGGGTCTCTCGGCCAATGGTTACCTGTCGTTCCTGCATCACCTCAAGCAGGGCACTCTGGACCTTGGCTGGAGCGCGATTGATCTCATCGGCCAACAATAGATTCGTGAAAACCGGGCCTAAAGAGGTATTGAACTCGCCAGTCTTTTGGTTATAGATGCGGGTACCGATCAGGTCGGCGGGAACGAGATCTGGTGTAAATTGGATACGCTGAAACTGTCCGCCGATTGATGCGGCCAGCGTTTTGATAGCCATCGTTTTGGCTAAACCGGGCACTCCTTCTACAAGGATATGCCCACGGGCTAAAAGGGCGACAACAAGCCGTTCCAGCAACATGTCCTGCCCGACGATGATTTTTTTGACCTCGTAAAGCACCTCTTCCATTGGCCTGTCGTTGTTCGATGTTTGAGAGTGATCCATCGTCATGTCCATTCGTTGTTGTTTTCTTGAAACTTTTAAAAACAATGTTCATTTTCAATATCGCGGGCCAGGGCCGCCGACAAGCACAGCCGTGCCGATGGGTACCGCAAACCCGATACCTACAAAAAAGTTCTGCGCAGAAGGGTTGGCCAGGGCGGTTACGATGCCCACAACATGTCCCTGCCGGTTGAGCAGGGGGCCGCCAGAGCTACCGGGGTTGACGGCTGTGTCGAATTGGATCAGCCCGTCCAATCGGCGATCGCCCCCGTCCACCGGGATCGAACGGTCGAAACCCGAGATCACCCCTGAACTCATTGAGGCCACCAGTCCCAAAGGATTGCCGACTACATAGGCTTCATCTCCAACCCGCATCGCCCCCGGATTCCCGAGAATGGCCGGGAAGATCCACCCTGGTGGTTGGTCAGGACGCAGGACAGCGATGTCATTTTTGGGTTCGGCAGAAATGATCTGTGCAGTTGATTTGCTGCCATCGCTAAAATGTATCTTGATTTCTGCTGCATCGGCCACCACGTGAAGGGCCGTCAAAATTTCGCCACTTTTATTGACAACCACACCACTACCAAGGCCAAATTTTTTATCCTGATCACCTTCTTGGTGGGTCTGGATAAAGACAAGCGATGGGAGAATGGCCCGATGTACTCGGGTCGAAAAGGGCGGCGGGGGAGTCACCGAAGCCATTACTTGCTTGACGCTTTCATCGAATTCTTTTTGGCTGGGAGGAACATGGGCCGGGAAGAACAGGTTGTAGATGGTCACAGCCAGGAATGCAGATAGGACGACGACGATAAACGGCTGAGCTATCCGCAGTGTTCTTATCAAGATAGACCGTCTCTTGGCTGTATCGTTTTGGATTGGACTCAACTTTTCATTCATATTCTGTCGAGGCGGGTACTTATATCTCTAATGATAATAATTAACTATAATTGTGAGACGGCTACATGTCAATCCTGATACCTGATCGCTTTCATTTTGTAACAAGATAAGCTGACTGTTGGATGTTGAAAAACTTGATATTTCCCCAGTCAGGTTCAAGCAGGCAAATTCAGGCTTCTTGGTTTGTCGGCCTCGGGTTTTGACATTTCCAAATCCCAACTACGCTGAGCATAAAAAGCATCCCTCATGGTCATGGTTTTGAATTGTTCCCGGGTCAAAATCGCCCCTTTTTTCTCCTTCATCGGTCAAAAGCTCTTCTATAAACGGGTCTAACAGAGTTTCATTCTTGATCCAACACGATGGAAATAAAGCACCATAGGTTCAGTAATCGCGAGGATACCGAATTTCCGTAGGAGCCTTATGATAGAGTCGACATATCGATCACAAAACAGAACTTGAGATCTTTGTTCATGACGCGGTCATAAGCTTCATTGACTTTTTCGATTGGTATAACCACAACCTCCTGCACAATTTTCTTTTGGGCGCAGTTTATATCTGGATTTTGAGGTGGGAGTTAAATAGCGGATTCAGGCTGATTTAAAAGGATTGCCTGCTGTAAGATATGCTTTAGATATCTGTAACGATAAGCCATTGTATTTATTTCAGATATATAGCAGAAAGCAAAGGTTCGCTTTTACTTTA
>JASFFJ010000833.1:0-3380 GCA_050124355.1 Desulfobacterales bacterium
CATCAAGGCACCAGGCATTTTACTATCCTATGCTCGTGAAAGTGATCCCTAACGAGCAGCAAGCACGCTGATAATTAGTAAAGGTGTCAGGTGCCAGGTTTGAGTGTGTAGCCTTTCCTTTCCCTGACACCTGACACCTTTTTTCTTGCCTTCGTGTCTGGCTGAATTTATATGGTTTAAATAAGTATGATAGCACAGCTTTTAAGATCCTCTTACACTTTTTTAAAAGCGGATTGCGGAAAAAAGCAATAGGGGCACTCGTCCGGTGGTTCCTCCCCATAGTGGACAAAGCCGCAAATCCGGCATCGCCAGGCCGTGACATCCTCATTAGCTACCAGTTCGGCGGGGTCTTTTTCTCGATGGATCGGCAGATCCTCCAGGGGCGGCATCACCGGCTCATACGTATTCATGGCGTATCCGGAAACTATATATCGCTGAACCTCGCTGGTGCCCTCGTAAATCCTGTACAGTCGTGCATCACGCAGCAATTTTTCAATGGGAAACATTTTGGTGTAACCATAACCACCAAATATTTGAAGGGCCTCGTTGGCAACTTCCAGGGCCGCTTCCGTGGCATAAAATTTGGCGATGGAGGCCGAAATCGTGGGATCCATTTGGTTGTCTGCTTCCCAGGCCGCTTTCCAGACCAGCAGGCGGGAAGTTTCTACCTTCTGGTACATTTCGGCAATTTTATGCTGGATAGCCTGAAAATTGGCGATTTTGGTGCCGAAGGCACGACGTTTTTTGGCATAGTCCGTTGCAAATTCCATGGCTGAGCGTGCCGTTCCGACGGCAAAGGCACCAATGGCTGGACGGGTGCGGGAGAAGGTCTGCATAGCCAGCACAAATCCTTCACCCGGCGGTGCCATGACATTATTTTTGGGAACCCGGACATCTTTAAGATTAATTCCCACGGTATTGGAGCCGCGCTGGCCCAGCTTGGGTATCTTACGTCCGATGGACACACCCGGCCAATCTCTTTCTACCAGGAAGGCACAAATCCCGTCGTGTTGGGAATCAGGATCCACCGTGGCAAAGATCGACATGTAATCGGCGAGACCGCCGTTGGTGATCCAGAATTTGGTGCCGTTTAAAATGTAGTCATCCCCGTCTCTTTCTGCCTTGCAGCGGATGCCGGCCACGTCCGATCCCATGGTGGGTTCGGACGTGGCAAAGCAGATCAGCTTGAAATCTTTTTGTATTTTGGCGAAGTATTTCTTCTTTAAAGCTTCATTTTTTGACAGCGATAGCGGTTCCATACCGAGGGAATTATCAAAGATCGAAGTGGCCAGACCCGGACAGGCAGCAGCAAATTCTTCGGTAATGATAACAGATTCTATCAACCCCCATCCCTTACCACCGTATTTTTGGGGTATATCACCATTTATCAGTCCAAGCGCGTGAGCCTTTTCTAGCACGGAAAGCGGTGTTTCGTCGATTTCATCGTAATACCAGGCGACGGGCAATATCTCATTTAGTGCAAATTCACGTGCTTTTCTCTGTAGTTTTTGTTGCTCAGGGGATAGCTGAAAATTAAGCATACATCGCCTCCTTTTGTGCGTCATTGGGTGAGTAAATCCGGCTGATTTGCCGTAGAGACATTTGAATTTCTATATTTTGGGGTCATTTCCCAACCACGGATTCCTCTATGAGACCGCTGCTTGAAATATTTAAGGTATCTTACAATGTGGCTCATTAATTGGCAATCGAAATTCGGATTCTGCCTTACTGGTTTCATCCATGATATGTGTTCATCTGATCGAGAAACTGCAAATCCGCTTCCCATAAACTCTATTCAAATCTATTTAAAATTGCGGTTGAATATGCGACGCCAACGTCTGCCTTCGCACAGGATTTAATTGATTTAATCATCTCCTTCATTTACAATAGGCTGAATTTTAGAAAGGAGGTGATGTGATGAAAAGAAAAATAGATTTGGAAAGTGATTTTGAATTTTTTAAAGGGGAAATCACCGGTTCGGTATTGGTGCTCAACTTGAAGAACAATCTCATGATTCGGGCAACCAATCTGGAGATTAAGAGTACGATGTTAGATTATCTGGATCAATTGTCCCGTACCGATGCCATCAAGGTCCTGCTGCTCGTCAGCTCTCCCGAGAAAGCCGGACGGGAGGAATATTGCCAATTCTATGACATGGTTATTCAATCGGCATTGGATATCAGTGCCGTCCATAAGCTTTTTCATGCCGTAGATGATCTCATCTTAAAGATCAAAGATATTAATCAAATCGTCATCCATGCCGACGGCGGTTACGTGTTACCCCTGTTTTTAAATATCAGTCTGGCGTGTGACTACAGAATCGTGGCGGACAACACGGTTTTTCAAAATCCCTGTCTTGAATACGGGCTGGTACCCAAAGGCGGTGGCGCTTTTTTTCTATCAAAGATATTAGGTACCAGTGGTGCCTTAAGACTGATGCTGTCAGAAAAAGATATCACGGCCGGCGAGGCCTTGAGGCTAAATTTGGTGGATGAGATCGTCACAGTCAGCGAATTGCGAGATGCTGCGCTTAAGGTTGCCGAAGAGTTCGCCCGCAAGCCTTCCAGATCCTTGAGATGCTGTAAACGCCTGCTTAATTTTTCGTTTAAGGAACTTCGCGATTATCTTGAGTTTGAAACGGATGAACTAACCAAGATGATTGGTCCGTTTGGGAATGGCTTGTCTAAAAATGTTTGCTGAAATCAATTAAAAAAAAGCACAACGGGGCATTGAAATATTCAGCAAATTGGATTAAAGCACAGATTCGGTGTTAAAATTCCAGGATACACAACGTATTAGTGACGATTTGCCACTCACAGGATAAAAGCTAAGGAGATTTTCAGAAAACATGACGGACAAGGCTGTGGTCATTTTTGGCAGTGGCGTGGCAGGTCTTTCGGCCGCCCTGGCGTTGGCTCAATTTGATATTCCGATCAAGATCATAGAGAAGTCTGATTTTACCGGCGGTCGTGCCATCCAATTTGCGTGCAAGGCCACAGATAAATGTGTAAAGTGTGGTGCCTGTCTTGTGGAAGACAAACTGAATCAGGCGTTGCGGAATTCCAGGATCGAAATTCTAACAGGCTGCCGGATTGAAAATATCTCTAAAACCGAGCGATATGTAATACGACTGAATCAGAAACCCAAATATATCGATGCTCAAAAATGCAACGCCTGTGCTACCTGTTTAAATCAATGTCCCCAAGACGGCGCCATCATTCAGGGTACGTCCCGCAATCATTCGCCTTTTTTCGCCATCAATGAAAAAGAATGCCAGTATCTGGTGGATCAATCTTGCAGCCTCTGCCAGGAGGCTTGTCCGGAAAAGGCTATTGCGCTCGATGCCCATGCCGGTCAGGTTGACTGCGAGGCCGATGCCA
>JASFFJ010000834.1:0-3378 GCA_050124355.1 Desulfobacterales bacterium
GCCAATTATGAATGAAACCAAAATTCTTTTTTTAGAAAAGTGCCCCGATCCCCCACCCGATACACCATATACAAATTTTGCCAACGCCGTCTCCTAATGCTGAATTGTCTGTTGCATTAAACGTTGTCCGTTTCAGGCATTTACTTTCGCAGAGAAAAACCAGGCAGCAAAACTGCAGTCAATAGCAATTCATTTCGATCGAAATCTAAACCGCGGTTGCGATGTCTGAAGCACTGGCTGCCAACGAGAGGCAATTGAAATGACCAGGATTGAATGCAAACAATCTGTAATTTGAGCCAGTTTCGCGAGTGCCGACCCGGAGGTCTATCGCGAAATTTTCACCCCCACACGATCACAGTATTTACGGATTTTACATTGACTACATAACGGTGAGATCGGCTTGCATAGATTCTGACCATACGCTACCAATAGATCATTGATGATAATCCAGTATCGCTGGGGAAGCTTTTGTCGCAAGGCGCTCTCGGTCTGCTCCGGCGTTTTGGTTTGAACGTAGCCCCAGCGATTTGTGATCCGGTGCACGTGGGTGTCGACACAGATACCCGGTTTTTGGTAGCCTAGAGTAACAACCAGGTTTGCCGTCTTTCGTCCAACGCCCGGTAGATTCAGCAAGGCATCAATATCATCGGGCACCTGCCCGTTGTCCTGGGACAAAAGGTGACGGCAAATCTTTTTGATATTCTTGGCCTTTGTCTTGTAAAAGCCTACCGGATAAATTGTCTTCTCAATAACGGATGTGGGTAGCTTGGCCATCGCCTGGGGCGTACGCGCCAGCTGAAACAATCTGTCACTGGCCGCCTCGGTGGTTTTATCCTGGGTTCGTAACGACAACAAGCAAGAAATTAGAATGGTAAAGGGGCTTTGCGTATAATGACCGATTGCCGGTACGCGCCATTTTTGAACCTCTTTTTTCAATATTCGAATGGTTACTTGAATCTCCTTCTCTTGCATCGCTCTGATCCTTTTCTATAAAATTTTTTTTGCCTTATAATTTTATTTCCTCAAAATCAATGTAAAATCATTGATTTAAAGTTTCCCGATAGAACTGCCGATAAAGACTGTGATGACTGTTTCTAATTCTATCCCTGGCCAGAATCGACAATGATCAACAACATTGATAACATAACATCAACGATTTGCCGGACAGGACCATGCGTCTTTCAAAAAAGTGAGAATGAACAGGCAAGAGTCAACCATAATTCTCCATCTGCCGACACGGTTCAAATTTCAAAAGAAGGCCATGACCGGCTCAGGGTTTCAGAAAAGCAATCCGATCTCAATCAAGTATCGGAAGAGCTCAGTCCTGAGCAACGTCAAGCGGTGGAAAAACTCAAAAAACGAGATCAGGAAGTAAAAGCACACGAAAAGGCCCATGCGGCTGCCGGCGCAGGAATTGTACAAGGCGGCGCAACCTATCAATACCAGCGAGGGCCGGATGGTAAGATGTATGCGGTGGGTGGTGAAGTCAAAATCGATACGACACCCGAAAGAGACCCTGAAGACACCATCCGCAAGATGCAGCAGGTTAGAAAAGCCGCATTGGCACCCACTCAACCTTCTGCCCAGGATCGTTCGGTAGCCACCCAGGCATCTCAGATCGAGGCTGAAGCCAGGGCGGAATTAACGAAAAAAAATTCCGAAGATACCAAGAACAAAGAAGAAGATCCATCCGCTAGTGTCAGCCCAAAATTGGCGGGTATTGCTGAAACCCCTCACAAAATCTCCAGTATCAGCCATCATATCAGTATAACAGTGTAGATAATTTCCCATTTCTTGACGCACCGTCTTATTTCTGCGATACTAATCAAATTTGAAAAAGCGCAATTATTTGCCTAAAATTCTGATCATGAAAAAAATTCTGGTTATTTACTATTCACAAACCGGACAACTGAAAAATGTTGTCGATTCAATCCTGGCTCTTATTGAGAAAAATCCTGAAGTCTCCATATTTTATGAGGAATTAAAGCCAAAACCGCCTTACCCGTTTCCCTGGACGTCCTATCAGTTTTGTGATGTTTTTCCGGAATCGGTGGCCGAAGTGCCCTGTGACCTGCAGCCACTATCCTGCGACATGGACGATGATTATGATTTGATTATCCTCGCCTATACGGTCTGGTATTTATCGCCCTCTATTCCAGTGGCAACTTTTTTACAGTCTTTGCAGGCGGAAAAAATAATGCACGGCCGGCCGGTCCTGACCATCATTGGGTGTCGCAACATGTGGTTGCTGGCACAGGAAAAGGTAAAACAAAAAATAAATAAATTTGGCGCTCATCTGACCGGCAACATTGTGCTCACCGACAAAACCAATAACCTGGTCGGGGTGTTGACCATCACCGTGTGGATGCTCACCGGAAAAAAAGACCGGTACATAAAAATTTTTCCACGTCCCGGGATTTCGGATCAAGATATCAAGGAAGCCAGACGCTTCGGTGAAATTATCCTCAAAGCAGTTGCTGATGATCGATTTATACTGAGTCAAACGGATTTAAATGACCGGGGAGCCGTAACGGTAAATCCCGCGCTGCTGATCATGGAAAAGCGGGTTTCAAAGATATTCAACATCTGGTCCGATTTTATCCGTAAGAAGGGAGCCGCGGGCGACCCGAAGCGCAGCAAAAGAGTGCGCGCTTTTATGTTATATCTGATTGCGGCTGTTATCGTGCTCGCACCCTTGGCTGCGATCCTGGCCTCTGTGTTAAAAATCGTCATTAAAGATAAATTGGCGACCGAAGTCGAATATTATACTCAAAACACTTTAAAAGAGTCCGTATAAACCCTCCGGATCTTTGGTGGCGGCAAATGATGGTCGTTGGAAACCATACCAACGGATAAAGGTTTTTAAATGGATGTTTATATTAATGACCTGGCAATATTTTTGCCCAACGCTCCCATAAACAATGAAGAGATTGAAAATGTATTGGGCAAGATAAACAATATTCTATCGCGGGTTAAACGAATCGTTTTAAAAAATAATAAAATTAAAACCCGCTATTACGCAATAGACCCTGAAACCGGCCGCCTCACCCATAGTAACGCCCAGGTGGCGGCCGAAGCTGTGCGCAGGCTTAAGCCTTACGACAATTTTAGCGTTAATGATATTGAATGCTTGGCCTGTGGCACTACCTGTGGGGATCTTCTTTTCCCAGGACACGCCCTGATGGTGCTCGGCGAGCTGGGTATCCCTGAGTGTGAGGCCGTGACCACTCACGGGATTTGCATTTCCGGAATGACGGCCTTTAAATATGCCTATATGAATGTGGCCAGCGGTATGTCCGACAACTCCGTGGTAGCCGCATCGGAGACAGCATCGACCTTTATGCGATCACAATTTTTCAGCGCCCGCGATGATCTGGA
>JASFFJ010000835.1:0-3373 GCA_050124355.1 Desulfobacterales bacterium
ACTCCAAACACCAGAGCCGCTTCAACCAGCCCCCCGGTCATAGCCGCGATGGCCCCCTGGATACCCAAAAGCATCAGCGGTACGGAACTAAACTGGTCACTGAGCAATTTCAGAGCTGAGCGGCCTTTTAATTCGCTAATGCTGTTCGGGCCCCAGTCATTCAAACGCTGAAGGGCTTGAAAACCTGCCAGCCCTTTTTGACGGTCGCAACCCAGTATCTTTAGAGCGGTAATACGATCCCTTTGATACCAGGGTATGTCGTTCGGTGCCGCGACAAGGGAAAACGATCGCTGAGACTCAATTTGTGGTGTGTTGGAACTGGATCCGTTTTGCCAACCGGAATGGTCTGAATCAATTGGAGTTGGCAAGGCCCTACTTTTCAAGGACCGTTCGGATAGAAAATCCGCCACCATCGAGCAGACCTGGCGCCAGTTCAAGTCTTCGGCATGATGAACCAACAGGTTTCCGGTTAATGTGCTGGCCTTTGCCGATTTGATTTTCGGTTGGCGGATAAATACAGTTTCGAGGTCAATTTTCAAATCATCGCTATGAAACAGGCCCGGTACTTTAAGGCGAGTCCTTCCCCTCACCGAAGTGTGCAACGGGGTGACGGTTGGATTTGCAAGCATGAGGGAGCCTCGTAGAAGTTAGAAGCATGGATGCCGTTCAAACGTTTCGGCATAAAAAAACCTGCAAAATAAACACGGCCTTCTTCAGGGGCGGATATTCCCCCGAGATGAACCGGGCAGCAGAACGACCGTAATGAAACAAAAAGTTTATATTACACTTCGGTTTTACCTTGCAATAGAAACGCTCAATTTAATCGAGATGGCACAGCCCATTTGCAAAACCTTCCTGCAACATATCATCCTTCTACGCTAACTAAATTCTAATCTTGTGCTAACTTTATTAAAATCGTTGTCATTCATGACATCTGATATAAATTGAAAAAAGCGGTGGAGCACCATGAAGATAATCATCATTTTAGTTGCTGGTGCTTTGATCGTGATCAGCCTTATGATCTTGCAGCTCAGATCCATGAGCAAATATCATCCCAATGCGGAATTATTAATTCGAATGTTGAAACTTATTTAATAGGAATAACCCCATGGACAAAATCCGAGTGTTATTTATTTGCGGACATAACAGCGGCAGAAGCCAGATGGCGGAAGCGATTTTAAAAGATATGGCCGGTGATCGAATCGATGTCGAAAGTGCGGGTCTGGAGCCTAAACCCATCAATCCGTTAGTCGTAGAAGTGATGCAGGAACTCGAATTCGATCTTTCCCGGGCAACCTCCGACAGTGTCTTCGATTTCTTCAAACAAGGTCGGCTCTATGACTATGTGATTACAGTCTGCGATGAAACCGCGGCGGGACAGTGCCCGGTTTTTCCGGGTATTACCAAACGCCTTCACTGGCCGTTTAAGGACCCCGAAGAGTTAACCGGCACCCATGAGGAAAAATTGGAATCACTGCGTATTATTCGCAATCAGATCAGGGAAAAAATATCTGAGTGGTATAAAACATTTTCATATTAAAGTACGTTTCCCAATAAAAACCGTTCTACGGATTCTTTAATACCGCCGGGAACCGTCTCCAGGTAATGAAAGCAAGCCGGGCATAAAAGAAGCCCGGTTTCTGTTTGATGAATCCGCCCGTCGGTGACATTCTTTTCACAAGCGTCGCAATGATTGTCAGAATTGTTTATATTTATCCCATCGGAATAGCGAGGATATTTCGAATAAAACCCGGACTGAAGTCTTGTCTTCATGAGGAAGGGAAGGGAGCGTTGGTCAGAGATGTACTCAAAACTCTCCCTTCAATTTGCAATGGGAGCCAGGCTTAGCGCCGAATCACGCGCTGAATTGCGTCCTCGATCATCCAGTGGAATGAATCCTATCTCAGACAAATAGCCCTCCGGTCCGATCGCATGTTCACTGGTGAATTCGTACAGAAATTTTTGGAGACCTTTGACGGCATCCACATGCTTGGTTTTAACATAGAGGTAGATCGGCCGTGCAAGTGTGTATCTGCCGTTTGAGATATTTTCCGCTGAAGGGGGCACACCGTTAATGGAATTGACAGCAATTATGCTGTCGTTGTCCTGCCAAAGATTCAGTGGCAGAAAGCCGAAGCCCTCATGATTCTCTTTCAGCCATTTAATTACCAACCCGTCATTTTTTTTACCCATCACAAAGGCACTGTCCCTGCGAACATTTCGGCAAACTTCAAAACGCCGGGATGCCGACAAACTACTGATATCTGAATACTCACGGCAACCGGTTTCCATCACCAGTTCAACAAATGCATCGTAAATGCCGGAGGTCGGCGGCGGTCCCATCAGCTTTATCTTGGATTTCGGTAGTTTTGGATCGATGTCTTGCCAATAGACAGTCGGATTCTTGACAATTTTACCATTCTTCTGGATGTCGGCGGCTGCTGCCTGATATAGCTGGGATATCGAAAAGTTGTGCTGCCGCGAGGAACTTGCGTTTGCAAGCACAATCCCCTCCAGGCCGACCACGATCTCCGTAATGGCTTCAACGCCGCTGGCTTGACACCTCTTGAATTCCGAATCCGTGATCCGGCGGGAGGCCGCATTGATATCCGGATGTTCAAAACCGATACCGCCGCAGAAAAGTCTAAATCCCTTTCCAGTGCCGGTCACCTCCAGAGACGGTGTGGCAAACTCACTGATCAAGGTAAAATTCTGGGAGACACGTTGAATGTAAGGCAATACATCAGGTGATCCCACAATCCGGATTTCGTCTCTGGCTGCTGAAGAATGACCAGCGCAAAATATGATTAATAGTACGGCAGCAAATAAGTGTTTCATTATTTTTGACTCCACAAGCGGCAACAGGTTATCCGAATACTTATAACAAATCGGGATACTTACACTTTATGAGTTGTGCAAAAATACCCAAGAACAGGCCATGCTCTGGAACAGAAGTGGACGTATCTGCCGAATGATTGGAAACGGTCAACGACAACGTCAGGATAGGGGGACTTTGCCGTTAATATAGGTTTTGCCGTGCTCGATGTAATGCACATTTTCGGCTATATTCGTGATGTGGTCGCCGATGCGTTCGCAGCATCGGGCAATAAAAATCGAGCCGGTGTGGGCCCGGACGCTGTCCGGGTCTTCGGACATCCTGGCCCGCAGGTGGTTTAAAAGATCGGCATAAATGCTGTCGATTCGGTCATCGCAATGCCAGACATCAATGGCTTTCGGGACATCGCCATCCGCAAAAGCGACCATGATGTCCGTCAGCATCTTTTTTGCGATTTTCACCATCTCAGCGAGGGCAGCGATCGGTTGATCAAGATCAAGATCCCGGTCCAGATCGGATATATGACCGGCAATATTG
>JASFFJ010000836.1:0-3368 GCA_050124355.1 Desulfobacterales bacterium
TAGTTGGAACCATGGTGTTCAGTTATTACCTGGCCCGATCCCAGTTCGGCCTGGCCCTTTTCAGTATCCGCGAGGATGAGGAAGTATCCCGATCCTTCGGCGTGCCCACTTCTCTTTACAAGTGCCTGGCGCTTGTTATCAGTTCTGTTCCGGCCAGCCTGATTGGCGGTGTCTATGTGTGGAATATGACTTACATCAGTCCACATTCCGTCTTTGGTCTGGAGATCGCTCTCAGCCCCATTGTGATGGCGATGCTGGGAGGAACGGGTACCATGGTGGGACCTGTATTTGGCACAATATTTATCACTCTGGTGCAGGAATTTATCTGGACCAAGGTGCCATACTTCCATCTGACCATGTATGGCACCGTTCTGGTGCTTTTGGGCCTGTTCATGCCGGGCGGTCTCGTGCGGACCCGGTGGATGCAGCCCTTTTTGCAACGAATCGGTCTTGGCGAAGAGCTAGCCTATTTTAAGTAATGATAAATGTGGGTTTTGCGGATTGTTATGGCCTACGCTCTGGAGTGTCAAAAAATAAGTAAAACTTTTGGTGGCCTTGATGCCCTAACGGATATCAATCTGAAGGTCCCAGAAGGTGAGATCCTTGGTATCATCGGGCCCAACGGAGCGGGAAAGACCACCCTGTTCAATATTATTTCAGGAGCACTTTCCCCTACCAGAGGAGAGGTTATTTTTAAGGGACAGGAAATATCAGGTATGGGCGCGCCTAAAATATGCCGGTTGGGCATTGCTCGTACCTATCAACTGGTCCGACCCTTCCACTCCCTGACTGTCCTGGAGAATGTCCTTGTGGGGTTATGTTTCGGACAGTCTGATCCGCCACCGAGAAAGGCACGCGTTGCTGAGGCCATGGATATATTAAAGTTTATGGGACTTGATGATAAGGAGAACAAGGTTTCTGGAAGTCTCACCCTGGTGGAAAAAAAACACCTGGAGATTGCCCGGGCCCTGGCCACCCGTCCTGATATTTTGCTCTTGGATGAGGTGGTCTCCGGACTCACCCCAACGGAAATGACACGCACGATAGATACCATTCGTCAAATTCAACATCGCGGCGTAACGGTGATTATGATTGAACATGTTCTCCGGGTCGTCATGGAACTTTGCAAACGGATTGTGGTGCTGAATTACGGTATTCAAATCGCTGAGGGCCGTCCTAAGGAAGTGGTCAACGATCCAGAGGTAATTGTGGCCTACCTTGGGAAACTCGAATCCGAAGACCAGGAGCAGGAGAAATGGGGTGATTGAGGTTGTCGACATTAATGTTTTTTATGGACCGGTTCAAGCCTTGTGGAATGTTACTTTTGAGATTCGTGCCGGAGAAATCGTTACCCTGCTGGGTTCCAACGGTGCCGGCAAAAGTACAACGATCAAGATCGTACAAGGATTGATGCAGCCTGCCTCGGGTGAGGTTCGATTCCTGGACAAATCGATACACCGAAGAAGCCTTCATTATATCGTTGCTCGGGGTTTATGTTTGGTTCCAGAGGAACGGCATCTATTCCCTTTCATGAGTGTTTTGGAAAACCTGGAACTTGGTGCCTATCCCCGACATGCCAGACGCATTCGGGAACAGACGTTGCAATGGATATATGCGCTTTTTCCGGTGTTGAAGGAACGTCGACAGCAAAAGGTCCACACGCTGTCGGGCGGCGAGCAGCAGATGGTCGCCATTGGTCGCGCCCTGATGGCCAAACCCAAACTGCTGATGATGGATGAACCCTCCCAGGGCCTGGCGCCCTTACTGGTGACGGAGCTTTTCGGGATCATATCCAAGATTAATGAAGAGGGCATTTCGATCCTGTTGGTGGAGCAAAACGCCCGACGTGCCTTGCAGCTGGCCCATCGCGCCTATGTGCTGGAAAACGGTCGCATCACTCGAGAGGGACCGGGGAAGGAATTGCTGGGAGACCCCTACATCCGTTCTGCCTACCTTGGGATGTAGTTCCTGGGGAGTAAAGATGGGTATGTCGAAGCGATCTGCAAGATATCCTTTAAGCGCGGCCGCTGGCCCAAAAAAGGTCAGTTTGATCAAAAAAGAAACTTTGGAAAGAAAATATCGAATTACGAATAATGAATAACGAATGTCGAAGGAATGTATCCTGTCTATTTTATAAAAAAAGAATGAGCAAAGCGAAACCATCCTTCGAAATTCTGCGGTTCGATATTCGAAAGTCTGCGGTTCGCTGTTTGGTTTCGTGAAGTTTCATAAGAGCGCGGCCGCTGGCCGCGAGCGACAAGTCTGATCGAAAAAGAGGATTGTCAGGTAACGCCTACGGCGCAACCTGACCTACAGCTGATCGGTTCCAGGTTCAGGGTTCACGCCCGCCCTGGTGCGACAGGATGCGGCTGGGCAACTATTTTTGTATATTACAGATTTGGCTTTTCATCACCACATCTTGACTTGTCGGGTCTGGGCCAGGGGTTCAAAGGTTACAACTGTTTGATTCTGATTTTTATATTTATCAAAATCCGAATACTCCAATTCACCCATTGGGTGAAAAGGCCTTATTAGTACATAAAGGCTGAATTTCAATTATAGAAGCGGGATGGGAGTTTTTAAACCCGGAACTTTGAACCTTGAACCGCTCAACCTTGGTTATTGTAACAAACACTTGGCCGATAATAAAATTGGAATTGTTGTATGTCTGGTCTTCACATCCATATCAGCAACCGCATGGAGATCCTGGCCCAAGCGCTGGCTCGAATTGTTCG
This sequence comes from Desulfobacterales bacterium, assembly GCA_050124355.1. Lineage (GTDB taxonomy): Bacteria > Desulfobacterota > Desulfobacteria > Desulfobacterales > JAFDCJ01 > JAFDCJ01. The sequence goes on from JASFFJ010000836.1 coordinate 2,736, forward strand.
CATCCCATTGCCATCAGCGCTTGCCCCCGAGATTATCTTAGTACAAAGCCGGGGCATGGAGCGTTGGGTTTCCATGGCGTTGGCTGAACTCAATGGTATTTGTGCCGCTGCTTATTTTCCCTTTCCCAACGCCTTCCTGGAAGATATCTTTAAAAAAATGAGGCCGGATTTGCCGGAGATATCACCCTTTGATCCTGAGATTATGACATTTAGGTTGATGGAGATTATTCCAAACCTGTTGAATCAAACTGGATTTAATCACCTGAAAACATATCTGGCGGATGATGACAGCGGTCTCAAGCTGTTTCAGCTTTCGAGCAGAATCGCCGATTTATTCGACCAGTATCTGGTGTTTCGTCCGCAGTTGATATTCCAATGGGAAGCCAAAAAAGAAGAAAAAAAACAGCCCCAGTTGTGGCAGGCCAAACTCTGGCGTGAATTGGCGCAGGGCAACGAGGGCCTGCATCGCGCTCGCCTGCGGGAAAATTTGCTTGAAGGGTTGAAAAAATTTGACTTTGACCCGGCAGATCTTCCGCAGCGGGTTTCAATTTTCGGCATATCGTATCTGTCGCCGTTTCATTTACAGGCTTTTGCCGCACTGAGCGATTTCCTTGAAATCCATTTTTTTCTTAT
>JASFFJ010000837.1:0-3364 GCA_050124355.1 Desulfobacterales bacterium
GCTGCCGGATGGCAGTGCACGGGTGAAGGCAGCAAATGAGAGGCCGCATGGCAAAAAGCCCATCATCATACCCAGCAAGAGCATCTCTGCCTGTCTCTTATTTGAGAAAGCGGATTTAAGAAGTTTGCGGTATCCGGGAATTTTATCCGGCGATGCCAGGGTCATCCATCCCGGTTCACGGATAATACCCAGCCGGGCCAGACCGAAAACCAGAAGGAATAATGCTGCCACAATGGAAACGCTCATCTGAATTCGCGCAATCCAAACCGGGTAATTCCCACCGGTTGCTCCGGCGATTTCTGCAAGACCTGCCCCGATGCCACCCATTACACAGCCAATTATCACATAGGTAAAAATTCGTCCCAGATGATAATACAGATGGGATGCAAATTTACCGCTACGGGCAGGAAAGGCTATCACCAATGGACCGCACATTCCGATACAGTGCCCGGTCCCAAAAATTCCGAGCATAAACATTGAAAAATATGTCAGATCGTTCATGATCTCTGATTGCTTTCATCTGACAGCTTGAAAAACTTTAGACTTATAGATGGATAACACCTTCCTTTCGAATTGGAAAGTTTGTAATCGTTCAACCGCGAAGGCACATCGACACTAAGATACTTAGATAATTTAAAATTTTTAAAAAAAAGGAAATTTTAAAATTAAAAAATTGATAAAGCGTAGCGATTCCACAAATCCAAAATCCGAAATATAGAATCCTAAATTGTGAGCAAAAAAACACCATACGGATAAAGACAAGTTGAAATTGAATAAGCGGATTCAGCATTTTTTCACTCTAATAGTTACGGCTTCAAGGGAATAGGATTTGACATGAACATAAGATTCCTTTACAAATCTGGCCGTAAGCAAAACCATCTGTGTTGCGTGTTTTATAGTAAGAATTGTTAGATAGGAGAAAGATTCATGCCATTACAAAATGACAAAAAAAACGGCAAAGTCTGCAAAAATCAATCGATCAGACGGGTTATTCTGCTTGTCGGCCTATTGGGATTTTCAATTCTCCGGGCTTCTGCGCTCGCCGATGACTCAAGGGCCGGGCCGCACCCCGGACTGAAGCCTATTGACGATAGTGGTGCCATGCATATCAGCAGTCAAGACCGCTGCCCGGTGTGTGCCATGCAGGTCAGCAAGTACCAAAAATTTGCCTGTGCTATTGAATTAATGGATGGCAATACATTTTATTTTTGTGGAAGCGGCTGCATGATCCGTACCTGGATGCACCCGGACATTTTCCTTGGCGTAGCGAAAACGGAGATTAAACGGTCTGTGGTTCAGGACTATTTCACCGGGGATCAGGTATCTGGAGAATCGGTATTCTGGGTTGCCGGGTCGGATGTGATCGGACCTATGGGACCCGCTCTGGTCCCCTTAAAAAATGAGGAGGATCTGGAGGTATTTAAAAGGCGACACGGCGCAAAAGCCGTCTTTCGTCTATCTGAAATGACAGATGAAAAATGGCAACAACTTACCGGCAAAAAGGCGACTCCCAAAAAATGAAAAAAAGGGTTTGTCTAAGATAGTGAAAATCATGAGCACTTTTACAGTTTTACTTTAACAAAGTGATTCTATTCTTGTTCCATTAAAATTTTGGATTTAGGATATTCTGTCAATCTAATACTTAATGATAGAGCGAAGCGATACAATAAATCCGAAATCTGCAATCCAAAATCTGAAATTTTCCTTATTAAGGTGGTTAAGCGGAATAAAAATGGCATAAAAGTGTAATGAATCATAGAAATTCGGATAGTTTAAATCACTTGCCGGCAGATCGATTGAGCATTTCCAGTATGGTCGGTATACTGGTGTTGGTTTTCTCAATTTCGGCCCTTTTTTTTCTCTTTCTGGATTCCAGTTTCAGGTCGGCCTCAGATCTGGAAGAATCCCTGGAGCTCGTTCGCGCATTAGGTTTAAACAGTTTATCATTGGTACCATCCGGTCGACCTTTGCGCAATCCCGGCACAAATGACCCATCCATCGATTTACGCTTTGATCCTAAGCTTGGGCAGATCCCCCTTGATGGTAGTGATTTGGTTTTAAAAGTATCGGATTGAGTCTGAATCCGGATGAATCGGTATCGAAAACTAAAGACGTTATTCTGAATATTCAACCCAATGATGAAAGCAAAACTTCCCAAAAACTCGGCCTCCGGTAGATTGACACCAAATGTTGTAGATCCGCCTCTGGAGAAAACCAAAATAATTCATAAGATACGGAGCTTACCTTCATCTTTTCCTATGTTTGCCTGGTCGGTCAGGGATCTTTTTCGATATCCTATTGAAACAATTCTGCTCTTTCTGTCGATGGTTGCATTGGTTTGTATCCTCGGCACAGCCCTGTTGCTGAGTCAGGCCCTTTCTTCAACTGCTGAGCGGTTGTTAAAAGATTCGCCCTCTGTCGTTGTCAGGCGGGTAAATCCGACAGGTTGGTCTGCATTACCTGTCAAGGAATCTATGCGTTTGGCGATATCGGTACCCGGCGTACTTCAGGCAGGAACGCGAATATGGGGAACGGCAACCGGTCCCGGGGGACCCCTGACCGTCTTCGGATTTGATGAGTCGCATAGACTCAGACTCGGTGGCCTTGCTCAAAGCGTTCCGCTGCCGAAGCGTGGTGAGGCAATCGTGGGAATTGGGATCTCAACGGATTCGACGTCTGAGGTTTTAAAATTAGCAGGACAAAATACGCTGATCCTAAAGATAAACGGCACGCTGGATGCCAAAACAAGTATGGTGGCCCACGATATGGTTCTGGTACATCCGGATGATGCCAGGCGGCTCTTTGGCATTGCCGAAGGATATGCCAGTGATCTGATAGTGGATGTGTTTCATGAAGCGGAAGCAGAGGCAGTTTTACCTGATCTTTCCAGGGCTTTTCCATGGCCGGTTCGCATGACCACCCGAAAAGAGGCTACCGGCATCTATGGCTCTGCATCAGCACGCCGAAGCGGGATCGTTTATATTGCCATAATTCCCGCCATGTTAGCCCTTGCATTCATCGTCTTTGGCGTTTTCAAAGGTCAAATCGCGCAAAGCTGCAACGTCGGATTGTTCAAGGCACTCGGTTGGACAACCACAAATATTTTCCAAATGCAGTTTTTGAAAGCACTGGTCATCGGAATGCCGGCCGTAACAATTGGTATGATGGTTTCATATTGTCTCGTTTTCCGGTCCGGATCTTCCTGGCCGGGATATTTGTTTTTTGGGTGGAATGATCGTTCACCGCAGCTTTTTCTCTATACATCCGGTGCTATTTTGACCCTAATTGAAATCGTCGTGCTTATATTTCTGCCCTATCTTGCAGCGGCCCTTTGGCCGGCTTTACGAGCAGCCGTTTCAGACCC
>JASFFJ010000838.1:0-3362 GCA_050124355.1 Desulfobacterales bacterium
TCCTGTTGGCGACAAATCATCGATCCCCGCCAGGGCATTTAGTAGGGTGGATTTCCCGGCGCCGCAGGGCCCGACAATGGTCACGACCAACTTCCGTTCGAAGCGTTCGGCGATTCCATCAATCATTTGGATGGCCTCATCGCACTGTTTTGTTAACCGTGTCGCCGGGAGCCATAATGACAGATCCGCCAGTGTTGATCTCAGCACATTGAGATCATTTTTAAAGCCTTCAATTTTGCCGAGCGCCTTGAGGGTGGCAGTCTGTCGCGTCGGTAGCATTAATTCTCAACTCCTTTCGCGCCGGCCTTTATTAATTGCCCGTTTTCACGGATCAGCGGGTCGGCGTCGGCGATGTTTTTCCGAGCACACTGCAAAATACCGCCGGTTATGTTTTCCTCAAAGAGTTTCTGTACAGTTTTTAATTTATGGTTCAACCAGGTTTGTACAATAGGTCCCAGCATTTCCTCGATTTGTTTACGATCGGCTTTTTTCAACCCGGTGGTAACCGGTATCGCAAAAAGTGCGTAAAGATCTTTGGCCCCGAAAAGTCCTGCCAGTTTCACCTTTATGCCGGCTGCCCCCACCGGATCACCGGTGGAAAGAACGTAGGTAACCGCAACCGTCGCCGGCAAGACGTTGAGCATCGCCCAGAAGGTCTGGCTTATTTTGGGCCATAGCCCCATTTTACGACGGAAATGATCGGCAAGTTGTTCGAGATCCTTTTCCATGTCCCTGGAAATCGACGTAATCGACTCTTTTTCAGCCAGGATCGATTGCAAAATAGATTTAAAGTCCCTGGCACGTAGTTTTTCCTGTTCAAGTATCACCACTGGATGAGCATCAACCAAAAAAGCGAGTTTGGAACCTTCTCCGGAGGGCTCGGCCTGGGGATTTTGTACCTTTTCCATTTTTTTTTGTGATTTTATTTTATATGTTATTTCAGACATTTGCCGGGCAACAAAATCACTTAAGGTTCCACTGACGGATAACTGCCGGCTGACCGCCTGATAATGCATGCTGGTCACTGCCGTCACCAAATCCTCATCCACTTTTTCTGCGAACTCCTTTGAAGCCGAAGGTTTCGGTTGTTCCGCAGATAACTGGTCCTTGGCCCAAACCGCTACCCCGAGTAACATTTTCAGGGGTAATTCGATGACACTGCCCGTTTTGCGCATAATTTTCACATGGGTCGGGTCCGTGGCGGCCCATATCCGAGCAAATCGCCTCATGACGCGGTCCATCGGAAAATGCTTCAATGCTTCGTGAACACAGTAGCTCTGGGCTGCTTGCAGCGCATCGTAATAAAGGCGCAGTTCATCGAAAGAAACTTGGGCATGATCATTTATAGTTCCAGCGCGTTTGTAGACGTCCCTTAAGATGGATGAATACAATTCGGACCGTAGCTTGGGTGCATCAACCGATTGCAGTGCTTCGGCAAAACCCGGGCTGTGGCCATCAACCGGTTTAAGTCTCATGAAACCCTTTCTGGCTGCCACATCATTGTCTTCATCGGTACGATAAACACCGAGAAGATACTTGTCTGCCAGCTCACCGTAAATGCCTTTTGCCACCGTCATGGCATGATCTAGCACCTCTTGTTGGGTGAAACTCGGGTAAACGCGATACACCAGAAAGCATTTGCGTTTACCGATCCCGGTGAGCATTTGCGCAATAAAATCGGTGTTGTCGCGGTTGTTATAATTTGAGTTGGTGAAAATGTAGATCAGAATGTCCGAAGTTTCCAGTGCCATCCGGGTCACCTCCCGGTTGGTGTAGGCACCTTTTGCCCCGGTGTCGAAATCCGGGGTATCCAGGATCACCAGATTGTTCATGGGGGATCGGTTCAGCACATAGAGCGGTTTTCCCGGAACCGTCAGTTCTTCCCCGGCGTTCAAGGGATCCAGAGCCGACTGGAAAGGTCGCGCCAGTTCGGTTAAGAGATCTGTCTGCCCGGCCCGCGCCGCCGGAATGGAAAAAAGCACGCGTCGATTCAATCCCGCAGTTCCCCCGGTGGGAGAAAGATGGTCTCCGATCAGCGAGTTGAAAAGGGTGGATTTTCCAGAGGAACCGCCACCGCAAATAGCGGCGACCACTGGAAAATCAGGTGTCAACCGAGAAAGTAGCTTGGCATCGACGATATCGGTCCAGAAACGAATTTGTTCATCGTTTCCAAGTTTGAGTAGCTCGGATAAACGGGGAATATTTTTTCTGAGTTTTTTTAATGCTTCAAATCGTGCTGATTCCATAATAATTCTAAATTTCACAAAAAATTATAGATGCTTAATATGATCACGATCATGTTACGAATCAATAGACAAAATTCAGAACTACTGACATGTCGTAAAATCTGATGCAACTCAAATGTCTTTGGTATCGCCAACAATATTGGATTTTGGGCAAATCGTTCTGAATTTTATTTCTTATTTTTATCGGTTCTATTACCAAAACAAAGGGTGTCGCTATTAGCTTTTTTGTGTCGCTATTAGCTTTTTTATAGATACTGTTGCATCTTGAATTTACGCTTAATTTTTCTATAATTTTTGTAGGTTCCTTTATTATCAGGGTCTCCCGAGAAACTTATCCGGCTGAGGTCAGGAGCCCTGAAATTACATATGATTTGGAATTCAATCTTAAAAATGATAAAAGCTATTCTGTAAAAAAAATCATAAAATCGACGTATAGGCCAACGTAGGTCTGGTGTTCGCGACGGTGATAAGACTTGAATGACGAGGGGGATTATAAATTTTAGATTTCGGATTTTAGAATTAAGGAATTCTGGCTATTATTAATTGAGAGAGCGTAGTGATTCCGCAAATGCAAAATCTGCAATCTAAAATCCCAAATCATGAACACATTTGATGCTTGTAATTTGGTTTTTTTGTCTTTTAAATACAAAAGCATATTTAAATTGTAAGATCATTTCTCGGTCTGCGGCAACCTCTGGCAATTTCATTTACCATATGATAGCAACCCTCACAGATTTAAAAATTTTAGCCCTTGACTGTCAAGCAACCGGAGCGAATCCGCACAAAGGGCATCTTCTTGAAATCGGCTGGTTTCCGACACAGGCATCTGCTGCCGATAATTCGACGCTGACTGGCCTTCAGGCTTATCTGGTTAGTTTGCCTGTTGATGCAGTCATCCCGCGACCGGTTGAACGGATCACTGGGATTTCAAGCAATGTCGCGGCGACTGGCATATCTTCCAAAATCGTCTGGGAACGTCTGGTCGAAACGGCACAGCAGATCGCTATCAGGAATCCGTTGTCATCTTGTCCACTGGTTATCCATTTCGCCCGTTTTGAAAAGCCATTTTTACGCCAGCTTCACCAAAAACACAGCCCAAAATACGCTTTTCCCTTC
>JASFFJ010000839.1:0-3350 GCA_050124355.1 Desulfobacterales bacterium
TCTTCCATCCGGTCTGAGCTGAGCTGCCACGGCCCGGTTGTCAGAATCCATCAATTTAACAAATACACCCGGTAAGCCAATTGATACCACGGTTCCTCCGGCAGACGCTATGAATTCACGGCGGGTCATTTTTTGGGTTATTTTCATTGCGAGCTCTAAAATCTTTGGTACTCGTCATCAATTATGTTCCACTGGCCGAGTTTGTTCTGCCCAGAAATCAAAACTGAACGGCGCGCTGCAGACCGAGCCGTTCAACGCTGGACATTTTAAATTTAAGACCCTCATCGATTCAAATCAACCCCACGGCAGCTGTCGAACGTCATTGTGACGGTTGCGTTCTTGATTCTGATCTGATACGTTGCGATAATCAGCAACCACCAGTAGAACTACGAGTATGAGGATTGTCGCTGAAGGGGTAGAGGCCATCGCTACAGTTGGCCGCTGATTTTTAAAAACGATTTAAAAGGAGCAGATATTTCATGATCGATGAACAGCAAAATAACATTGAATTCACCATTGACAGATCAAACCTCTACCTTGAGGAATCCTTTACCGACTTGAAAGCCGGCACTGTCAAGCGCCTCAAACCGGTGCGCCCGGATGGTTCGCTTGACAAAACCCGCAAAACTGTCTTCGTCGGACATACCAGTATCCTTACCCCCAACGGGCCCCTTCCGATTCAAAACGTCATTGCTGCCAAGGAATTGCAGCAGGCGATAAAAAAATTCCCTGAGGCGATGCAGGCCGCTATGGAACAGTTGATGGAAGAAGTTAAAAAATACCAGGAACAGGAACAATCCCAGATTCAGAAACCCGACTCTCGCATCATCGTCCCCTGAAGGATCGATTCAATGATTTCCAAGGTACAATAATGGGACTACTAAACATATTTTCAGGAAAAGCCCCCGAAGATTATGAACAAAAAGGGGATGCGCTCTTTGAAGCCAACGCCTATGGAAAGGCTGTTGTGGAATATCAGCGCGCTCTGGACCGGTTGGGAAAGACATCGCCTTCGAATGACGGCTACCGGCAAAATCTACAGGATAAAATTCGCACCAGCAAAGAAAACCTGGCGCTTGAGCATCAACAAACAGCCGAAAATCTGATGGCGGCCGGCCATGATTACGATGCCCGTCAGTACATCGAATTGGCGCTGGAACTAACCGAAGATATGGAATTAAAGAACGCCCTTGAAAAACAGCTGCAAACCGGGGAAGTTCCTGAGACCGAGGACATTGTAGATGACGCTGTGGAAGTTGAAATTCAGGACTATGAACCCGATTACGAAGATGAGCCGGTTGAAGATTTGCCTGAAATCGACGAGGATGACGAACATTTCGCTGCGCTGGTCGGAACCTTGCCCGATGATGTCCAAGACATCTATCTGGGCTATGGAGAGGATTTTAAAAGCGGCTACCTGGCCCTGAACCGGGGAGATTTCGAAACTGCGGCCGAGCATTTGGCCGCCGCCATGGAGGTGCATCCCGATCCGGCAGGCTATATTGCTTTAGAGCTGGCCACCGCCCGCCTGAATCTTGGCAAGTATGATGAAGCCCGCCGTCTGCTGGAAGCGTTTCTGGAACATCATCCGGATGCCCTGCCGGCCTATCAGCTACTATGTGAAGTTTATTGGGAAACCAAAGCCTTTGATCACGCCGAAGAACTACTGGCCACTTTGCCGCCGGACCTGGAGGAATCCGTCGCCGGTTATTTACTGCGTGGTGAAACCCTGTTTCAAGCGGAAAAATACGCGGATGCGAGATCATTTTATCGCGGATTCTTAAAAAAATATGAATGGAATGAATCCATTGCGCGGGGTCTGGCCAAAACCCATGAGGCTTTAGGCGAAATGGCCAATGCCCGCAACATATATAGTGAGATCATGGCTCAGTGCAGCAGCTGTCACGCTCGGATCGACCCTTATATTAAACAAAAATTTGCCGATCTCAGTTTTGCATCCGGTCTGAATACCACTGCCGTTCTGGAGCTCTACCTTTCACTGGCCAGTGAACTTCCGCAGAACGCAGCCGAATACTATCAAAAAATCAGCCGGATTTATTCTATACAGGGTAACCTGGAAGAAGCCCGTCGGTTCCAGCAGATATCCGAGAAATACGAAAACAAAGATGCCGTTTAATCCTGATTTTATCCTCCCGGCAGCTGAATCAACCCGGTCAATGTGGTTTGTTTTCTATGAAGGCCGGCTGTTGATAAAGGCCGGTGACGCTGATCAACTTATTCCCCGTAACCGGGATTTAGCGAATTTCGATATCGCCCCTATCCACAAACAGTATCTGGGCTCATTGGATGGCCTTCCATGTTATGCTGCCGAGTTATTGCACGATCGCAATCTTCCCGATGGTTTTGAATTTAAGGGTTTGCGGCAGCTTTTTGGGCGGTTGGAAGAAGAACTGATCTGGGTGGCGGGCCGCGCGAATCAGTTGGTAGATTGGAACCAGAACCATCAATTTTGTGGAAGATGTGGCCATGCCACCGAAGACAAGCAAAGTGAACGCGCCAAGATATGTCCGAACTGTCGTCTGATTAATTATCCGCGTGTCTCGCCGGCCATCATTGTGGCTGTGATTAAGGACAATCGAATTCTGCTGGGTAGCAACCGGCGCTTTAAAAACGGCTTTTACAGTGTACTTGCCGGGTTTGCGGAACCGGGTGAAAGCCTTGAAGAATGCGTTGCCAGGGAGGTCTACGAGGAAGTCGGTATTGCTGTAGAGAATATCCGTTATTTCGGCAGTCAGCCCTGGCCTTTTCCCAATTCTCTGATGGTTGGATTTATAGCGGATTATGGCAGCGGGCAAATCAATGTCGATAATTCCGAAATTGTTAAAGCGGCATGGTATTCAGCCCGAAATTTACCCCCCATTCCCCCTAAAATCAGTATTGCCAGACAATTGATTGACTGGTTTGCTGAAAACTATTAGGCGTTTTACTTGTAAATAGAGGTCACTGAGGGGTCGTGACACACTGATGGTATAATCTTACTTTCACTGTCGCTACACCGGCTGCAACACCTGCAGCCTGACATTCTGCACGTAATCTTTTACCGCTTCGCGATAGGCAGCCATATGGGAAGTTTTCAGGTGGGCATGGAGGGCATCCAGACTTGTCCAGGCTTCAACCAGGGTGACGGTATTTTGCCGAATTTCACCTTGAACAGGTAAACCAGAATCAACATCAACTGTTGGTTCGTAGGCCAAACACCCTTCTTCGGCTTTTACCCTCGGAACATTTTCTTGTAATATAGCCAGATATTTATCGAGACAATCCGGCATTAACTCGATTGTCGCAATCACCTGAATCATGTGCGTTCCCCCTTTGGATGTATGTTGTTG
>JASFFJ010000840.1:0-3349 GCA_050124355.1 Desulfobacterales bacterium
CCCATCTTGCGGATACCCGCAGCAAAACCATCATTGATCATTTCGAGCGGGTCCATGCCGTCGTCTAAGGCTTTTTGAGCGATTTCTTTGGCTGCGTCATTGTCCGTATCCAAAATTGATTGAGCGGCTTTCTTAAGCCATTCAGCTTTTTCCATTCTCTTATCCCCTCTCGTTTAAATTTTTTTGTTACAGACCCTTTTACTGATATTTATTCATTGTAAGCCATTCAAATTAAATGTCTTGAAATTGTATTTGTGTGCTTTTTGTGCCTTTTTGCGACCCTATCAATTTTAATTATCCGATCAGGACGTGTTTTCATCGATGATTTCGGCAATATCCCGCACCGCAACATTTCCGTTGAGGTCGGCAATACCATCACGAAGCATGGTGATACAGTAAGGGCAGAACGCGGTCACCTCGGTAGCACCGCTATCCATCACCTCCTGGGCCCTTTCGATGTTGATTCGCTTGCCGAGATTCTCTTCCATAAACATTCTTCCGCCACCGGCACCGCAGCAAAGCCCTTTTGTTTTGGTACGTTTCATCTCAACCGGATTGCGGGACAGACCCAATAACCGCAGGAGCTCCCGGGGCGCTTCAATAAGTCCGTTCCAGCGTCCCAGATAGCATGAATCATGAAAAGTCAGCTTTTCGAGCTTCGCGCCCTTGGATTTCAACTTATTTTGTTTCGTGAGCTCCAAAAAAAATTCCGAATGATGAACAACATTGTAACCGGCCCCAAATTGGCCGTATTCATTTTTAAACACATTAAAACAATGGGGACAGCCGGTAAGAATTTTTTTCGGTTTATATTGATTGAACACGTCAACTTGCTCCTGGATCATCATTTGGGCCAGATATTCATTACCGGCTCTTCGCGCCATGTCTCCATTGCATCTTTCCTCGGCGCCTAAAATCGCAAAATCGACATCCGCTTTTTTCAAAACGTTCACAATCGCCCTGGATATCTGTATTCCTCTGTCATCAAAAGATCCGGCACATCCAACGTAATAAAGGACTTCGGCCTCCGGATGATCCGTCATCAACGGAACGTCCAAATCCTGGCACCAGTCTCCTCGTGTATCGCTACTAAAACCCCATGGATTCGACTGATTTTCCAGACTATTGAACGTTTCCTGCATCTCGGACGGAAAATTCGACTCCATGAGCACCTGGTGTTTGCGGGCTTCAAGGAGAATATCCAGGTGCTGGATATTGACTGGACAAATATCCTCACAGGCCCGACAGGTGGTGCAAGACCACAGGACATCATCGGTTATTGGCGACCCGTCCCTCAACAATGGCGCCACCGACTCGAACTCGCCGCCCAACAGCTTGGCAGAATGATCCAAAAGGTCGAGTTTGAGATCATGGATAACCCGTGCCGGGCTTAGGGGTTTGCCGGTCATATCGGCCGGACATTGCTCTTCGCAGCGACCGCACTCCGTACAGGCATAGAGGTCCAGAACATTTTTCCAGTTCAACTCTGCGACGTTGCCCAAACCAAATGTTTCGGCATCTTCATCTTCTATATCGGTTTTGATCATCGCCTTGGGTCGATCCAAGGGCTTTAGAAATACGTTCGGCACCGCTGCAAGTAGGTGCAGGTGTTTCGATCCCGGGATGTAGACCAAAAAACCAAGAATAGTCAACAGGTGAATCCAGTAGGCAATTTCAAAACCGACCCGACTGCCCGCCGGTGACCAGGCCGCCAAATTAAATATGCGCTGTACCAGGTTAGAAATGGTGAAGTGGCGGGCATAATCGAACCCACCACCGATGGCGGGAACGGTCAAAAAGGCGTTGATAACGTAAAAGGTGATGATAATAACCGACGTAAACAGGATAATCAGCCGGGCATCAAGTCCGTCGGTCAGGTAGGCCGGTTTGACAACCAACCGGCGATAGAGTCCGTAGCCCAACCCGACCAGAACCGGAAAAGCCAGAATATCGGCGACGAAAAGGTAGACACCGTAAATTCCGGGCATAATATTCGCTGCGTGAAAAGCCGGAAACACGCCGTTTAACATCAATTCTACTGAGTGCGGTTGAACGGCCAAAAATCCAAAAAATATAAGCGTGTGCGCCAGCCCGGGCATAAACTTCCGACGCACATTGGATTGGCCAAGTACATCGGTTAGCAGAACCCTTATTCTTTCGGCAAGACGATCTACCTTAATCTGAGATTTGCCCTGAACCGACTTCATAATTTTTAGAAGTCGCCGTACCCGTATGGTAAAAATACCGAAGCCCGCAATCAGTAAGGCTGCCACTAATATGGATTTAACTATTATGTAGATAGTCATCGTTTTTTATATCTGTTACAGATCAATTTTTTGGTATAACCGGATGGCAGCACAACATCAACCAAAAGCTCATAAATTGAACAAATATTATTGGTTTCGATGATTCCACCAGATTATCAAAATAGCAAATGAAGTCAAGAAGATATAAAGGCAATCAAATAAGGCGGATACGCTAATCCTCATCCTCACTCAACCGGCTATTGTTTCAACCTTTCTATTTGATATCAATAACATATTATACTGGCTTTTTATATTATCAAAATCCAGCCGGCACCGGATATGGTTCCATTTTAATCATTAGCTGGATACTCGCTTGATAGACTGGAAAAGCAGGTAGCTGATATGTGCTTTTTATATCGTCAATCTGGCTTTATTTTGCTCCATCAGAACAATTTCGTTGACTTTCCTTGCAAATTTGAATATAGACTTCAAATATGAGAGGATTTATTCCAAGAAGCATCGTTTCAGAAATCAAACAACGGTTGCAACATAATCCGGTCGTTGCGATTTTGGGGCCGCGCCAGTGTGGTAAAACCACTGTAGCCCTCCAAATAGTCAAACCGATGAAAAAATCTGTCTATTTGGATCTGGAGAATCCTGCCGATCTTGCGAAATTGGATGATCCACTGGCATTTTTCAGCTTGCATGAAGATGACCTGATATGCCTGGACGAGATACAACGCGCCCCGGAGTTGTTTATAACGCTTCGAAGCATTGTGGATCAACGCGCTAAAAACGGTCAGTTTCTGATTCTTGGTTCCGCCGGACGAGATTTGATTCGACAGAGCTCAGAATCACTCGCCGGACGGATCACATATCTTGATCTGACGCCATTCCTATTAAATGAAATTGAACCTTTGGGTTTTGTTGACCTCCGGCACATCTGGTTGGCGGGTGGTTTCCCAAGAAGCTTTCTTGCAGATGAAAAGGTCAGTTTTCAGTGGCGGCAAGACTTCATTCGTACATTTCTTGAACGAGATATCGGTATGCTTGGATTTCGCATACCACCGACAAGGCTCGGCAGACTCTGGAAAATGTGTGCA
>JASFFJ010000841.1:0-3340 GCA_050124355.1 Desulfobacterales bacterium
TTACCGCAGGAAACGCCAAACATACCTGGTCTTGAGATTGCTGCATTTAGCAGACCGGCTCAAATTCTGGGAGGAGACTACTTTGATTTCATCGATTTTAGAAATGGATTTCATGGTTTGGCCATAGCAGATGTAGCAGGTCATGGGGTATCGGCAAGCCTTCACATGGCAAGTATACAAGCTTTGCTTAGGACTCTAGTACCTGTCAACAGATCACCCGCTGAGGTAATGCGCCAAGTGCACAAGCTATTCATACACAATATTCGCTTTGAGACGTTTGTAACGTTTTTCATTGGTGCCTTTGACTCATCAACAAAGACACTCACATTTTGTAATGCGGGTCACTTACCCCCATTTATTTTGCGCCATACCAAAAGCAAAGATGAGTCACTGGTTATGTTACATCCGACGGGGGCTGCAATCGGTTTGATTGAAGCGGCTGAGTTCGGAGAGAATACAATTGAGCTAGAAAACGGAGATCTTCTTGTGCTGTATACGGATGGCCTTACGGAGGCAGCTGATTTACAGAATCAGGAGTTCGGCCGTGAACGTTTGGCAGCACTGAGTCGGCAAGTAAATACGTTGCCCGTTAAGGAAATAGTGCAGGAAATAAAACAAGCCATAGAAGAATTTAGTGAGGGTAAACCATTGGCCGACGATACCACCCTTGTGGTCTGTAGAATCGCATAGTAGGCACTAAGATTTAATCTCTCCTGGGTTTAATTCCACGCGGCTTGCTGCTGTAAAAGTGAGTTAAAACCTAAAAACATGATACTCGCGGCTTGCCGCGGAGAGATTTCATTTTCAAACCGCCAAGGTTAAGTTATTAAACATGAGAAGGAGGGGTTAACTAAAAAAAAGAACGTCGAACATCGAACGTCCAACATCCAAAATCGAATAATGTATCCTGTCAATTTAAAAATCTGCGCAAGCCTACCCCGTGAAGTGGCTGCGAAGGCCGGGAGCAAAGCTAATCTTCGAAATTCGATCGGCTGAGTCGTTCGACTCTGATTCGCTTGACCCTGGGCTCACGACCAAAGGGCTCTTCGCAGGCTGCGGTTAGTTTATTATAAAATTGATAATGCGTAGCATGGTAAATAATTTTAGCTCATTTTTTTGTGCCTTTTTGCGGCCATATCATAATCCACCAATGACCAATTTCGGTTGACTATTTGAATCGAATATTGCGGCAGATTATGTACAAAAAATCACATTATTCGTCCGAATAATGTGCATTAATACACAAAGTTGGTCTGAAATTTCTTGACGCCAAAATCTATCGGTGGCAAATTATTTTGGGAAAGGACATATCTGCTTGAAATTATTTTGATTTCATAGGTTGCTTTGAAATCGGTATATTTTCTTTGTGACTTAGTGTCTGGTGGCAGAACAATTCCATTTTACCTTTGAACTTTGAACCCTGCTTGTGGGGTCGTAGCCCGAAAGGCGGAGTCCCAAACCTGGAACCCATCACGTAGGAGAAAATAAAATGCCCGCCTCTGAGAATTCCACTGCGAGTGATGCCCGTCGTTCATACAAAGTTTTCATATCCAGCACTTACATCGACAACGAAAATCGCCGCAAAATCGTGCAAGATGCCATCACCATGGCCGGGATGGTGTGGCACGGGATGGAAATTTTTACCGCCAGTACCCAACCTACTGTCGAAGAGTGTGTTCGCCTGGCCAAAGAGGCCGATGTGCTCGTCGGTATTATTGCCTGGCGCTATGGATGGGTGCCGGAAGGTCAAGATAAATCGATGACCGAAATGGAATATGATGCTGCTAAAGAGCGGCTGATGTTTCAGTTGGATCAACCCATGAACCCTGATAAAGATTGTGATCCGCTTCCGGACCGGTGGAAAAAGCAGGATAAGTTGGAGAAATTCAAACAACGATTTGCTCAAGACCAAATGCCGGCTCGTTTTACAGAAACGAGTTTGGGTGCAAAGGTATTGGATGCGCTCAATAAGTGGCGGGAGAGACGCGAACCCCAATCGGAGCCCAAAGTACCACCAAAAAGGGAATCTGATCCGTCATCTGATTCCGACCTGGCAGCCCAAATCAAGGCCTATTGCCAAAAGGCTGATTCCCTGCACGCCACCCTGCCGGTGGCGGGATTTGCCACCCAGCTCAAGGTTCCCATCGACATCGAGGAAATCTATGTGCCCCTGCGTGCCGCCTTGGATCTGCGAGGTGTTGCCGGCAAGCCCTTTGCCGACGCTTCCGATGCGGAAAAAGTTTTACAAGAGCTGGGTTCCGCTCTCGAAATTTCCATTCCGGATGCGTTTCGACAATCCGAAAAGCGCGGGCAGCGGGGCATGGTGATCTTGGGCGATCCCGGTTCCGGAAAAACCACCCATTTGAAACGTTTGCTGTTGTGGTGCCTGCGTGACAGCCACCAGGATATCGGCTTGTCACCGGATATGTTGCCGGTTTTTCTTCCATTGCGGGAACTCAAGGATTTAAAGCACGGCCTGGACACATTCATTCAGAATCAGCTGAACAGCCCCCATCTGAATACACCACAAGGATTCGGCGAGCGTCTCCTACAGCGCGGTAATCTTCTCTTCTTACTGGACGGCCTGGATGAAGTCGCCAATGAGAAGCAGCGCGAGCAGGTCGCCGGCTGGATCCGGGATGCCCTGAAGGTTCATCGTTCCTGCCGGTTTGTCGTCACCTGCCGCTTCGCGGGGTACATACAAAAAGCTCGCTTGGGCGAACATTTTCTTGAAATGCATCTGCGGCCACTGACCGAGGCGCAGGTCGAAGTGTTTGTCCATAATTGGTACAAAATTGTTGAAAAAGGCCTGGCCAAAGATCCTGATCAGGCAGAAGGGATCGCGGTGGAAAAAGCCGACAGCCTCGTGCAAAGATTGCGCGAGCAGGATTTCCGAGCGCGTCGGGTCTTTGAGTTGACTCGCAATCCGCTGCTGCTGACCAACATTTGCCTGGTTCATCGCCATCGCGGGAGTTTGCCCCGGAAACGGGCGCGATTATATGAAGAGTGTATCGATGTGCTTTTGGAGCACTGGCGCGGGGCCAAGGGGCTGAAAGTCGGCGTCACGGCCCAGGAAGGAAGACGGGTATTGCAACCGGCAGCCCTATGGCTGCACGGCGAGGAGGGTCGTACCCGCGCCAAAGCATCCGAACTGGCTCCTCATGTCGAACCGGCCTTGGAAGCGGTCAGCTGGGCCGGGGGAACTGCTGAAAATTTTTTGCGCACCATTCGGGACGAAAGCGGTCTTTTGACCGGCTGGGACATCGACAATTATGGTTTCATGCACCTGGGGTTTCAGGAATATCTTGCGGCGCGGGAGATTCGAAGCAGGGCATTCGAA
>JASFFJ010000842.1:0-3334 GCA_050124355.1 Desulfobacterales bacterium
AAACTAGTTCTCTTCACCCTGTCTTTTATGCTGTCTATTTTTTTACTGATGCCGACATTCCAGGTGCTGGCGCAGGACAAACCGGCAGTTCAACCCGACCAGACGGCTGAGCTTACATCTCCGGCGGAGGTAGATAATTATCTCGCCGGCATGAGTGATGAGGAGGTCAGGCAGGCATATGCTCAAAAATTGAAACAGGATGCGGAAAAGCGATCTGCCTTAGCTCAGACGTCGGAGAAAAGGCGACCAAAAAGCAAAGTATCTGAAAGTTTTTTTGGCGCCGCCAAGGCAGCAGCAGCGGTTTTAAATCGCCTTGGCGGAGAGGATCGAGGCGACATCCAGTGGGGCGGTGTGGTCGCGAAGCTATCGGGCGGAAAGGGTGTCCCTCATATATTGGGAACCATCTTAGGTTTGGCAGTGATCATCGCCCTGGGGCTGGTGTTGCGCTGGTTGTTTATGCGTACCACCGACGACATCCGGCAAAATTTGATCAATGCCGCGCGTTTGGGGAAATTACATTTTTTCGGACGGCTGCTTTCGCGCATGCTGTTGGATGCCATGGGCATCGGTGTCTATATTCTGACAACCTTTATCCTCTTTGTATTGATCTACCAGGAGGGAAAACCCAGTTATGCTATTGTTTCCGCCTACCTGATTGTCAGCTATTACATCATGATCTTCCTCTTCGGGGCCAAGATAATATTTTCTCCCAAAGCCGCTTCACTGCGCTTATTCCCCATGGCGGACCCGGATGCATCTTTTATGTACAATTGGATCTTTCGAATTGTATTGGTTGTGGGGGTCGTCGCCGGGGCCAGCTCAATTCTCCAACATTTTAACGTCAGCAGGCCGTTATATCTGATGACGTACAGTTCAGCAGGGGCCCTCGTTATTTTGGCACTGGTGGTCATGATCTGGCAGAGTCGCAAACGGGTGAGCCAGGCGATCTTGGCCGAAGATGCCGAGCAGGGGCCCAGTAAAGGGTCACTACGGGCTGGATTTGCCAGGAACTGGCATTATGTTGCCATCCTCTATGCGTTGGTGGCAGGCGGAATTTGGGTTGCCAAAGCTCTCAACGAGGAAAACGTAACGGTGGTGAATCTGATCCTCAGCATCTTTCTGATTCCCATTGTTATCGGAGTGGATCAGTGGGTGCAGCGCTTGTTGAAAATTGCTTCGGGCGAGTTTCGCGAAACGATTGATCTGAGCGGCGATGCGCCGTCGGAATCCGAGGAGCAGCCGGAGCCTGCCGGCAAAATGGAACTCGCGAATTACATCCCACTGATCCGACGTTTTTTTCGTGTCTTTTTAATTGTATTTGTTTTCTTTGCCGCGCTGCGGTTATGGGGTGTTGATCTGTCGGTCGGCCGTGTGTTTACCCGCAGTGCCCTCAGCATCCTGACGATATTGCTGCTCAGCTTTATCGGCTGGCAGCTGATCAAGGCCAGAATCGATCAAAAGCTTCAAGAAGAAATGCCGGAACATGACGAGGACGCAGAGGAAGGGGGTGCCGGCGGCTCCCGCATGGGGACCCTGCTGGTGTTGCTGCGCAAATTTGTGCTGACCGTCATGGTTGTCATCGTGGCCTTGATCATCCTGGCGTCTCTGGGCATTAACATCGGTCCCTTGATTGCCGGCGCCGGCGTGGTCGGGCTGGCCATTGGTTTTGGTGCCCAGACCCTGGTCAAAGATATCATCGCGGGGGTATTTTTTCTGATCGACGATGCCTTTCGCGTCGGAGACTATATAGAAACGGGCGGTACGACCGGTTCGGTGGAACACATTTCCTTGCGCTCGTTAAGGCTTCGCAACGCCCGGGGCCCGGTCCACACCATACCTTTCGGCGATATGGGCACCGTGACCAATATGAGCCGTGACTATATCATCACCAAGCTTGATTTTCGGGTTCGTTATGACACCGATGTGGATAAGGTCCGTAAAATCATTAAAAAGATTAATCTGCAAATCGCACAAGACCCGGAAATGGGGCCCGACCTGCTGGACAAAATCAAGTCCCAGGGGGTCAAAGCAATGGACGACTCCGCCATGATCATGCGCGTGAAGTATAAGACGGTTCCCGGCGGGCAATTTGTTATCCGACGGGAGGTGTACCGGTTGTTACAGGAGGCTTTCAGGGAAAACGGCATCGAATTCGCCCATCGCAACGTGACGGTTTATCTGCCGCCGGGCGAAGAAACCGGTGAACACGATAAGAAAGCTATCGAAGCCGGTGCTGCCGCGGCTGCCGCCACCGCAGAGGCGGAAGCAGCCAAGGAGGCACCGAAATAATCTAAGCACAAATCTGAGTTCACCAGCAAGACTCAGGGCCACAGCTCTGCTGGAAGTCGCTGATTTGTCTTTCAATTTCAGGGCTCCTGACGCCAATTGGAAAAAACTCCTCGGGAGGCCCTGAAATTAATTAAATTCAGAACGATTCGCCTAAATTCAGTTTTATGGACGCGAATTCTGACGTTTCTGTTGCATCAGATTTTACGACACATCAGTAGTTCTGAATTTTGTCGCTTCAAGTATTCTTCGGGGCAACTGATGGCACCCGGATCTTTGCCTTTACCCGATTCACTCTGGTTTATACCCTATACTTTATCAATCCGCACTCCGCCTTTCTCCTTTCCCATTCCGCCTTCCGCTTTCCGAATTCCCAGTTCCGACTTCTCTTTACAAACCAGTGTTTTGGTGTTATTTTCCTCCAACTTGTTATGGCGAAGAAGAGATCCTCGCCAGCTTGCTTCGCTCGCAATAAAATTGTAGAAATCGCGATACATACAACTATATACCTTAGGAGCCGAAAATGGAGTACATCAAAATACGATTTTTAGATGATTTCGGTCAGCTTGGTTCCAAATTCGAAAAAACAATTGAAGATATTTTCCGATCGGTGAGTCCGGGTTTTTCGTTGGCTGAGCGAACCTGGAAACCGCCAATGGACATGAACGAAACCCCGGATGAAATCGTTATTCTGGCCGAGGTTCCGGGCGTTGACAAAGAGGATCTGGATGTTGAAATCAGCAGCAAGGCAGTCAGGATACGGGGGAATCGAATTGCCCGGCATTGTTCGGACAATGCGACCTATCGACTTGCTGAAATTCAATACGGTAATTTTGAGCGCGTCCTTTTTCTGCCGGCACCCATCGATCCGGAAGTGGTTTCCGCCGCCTGCCAAAATGGTCTGCTTGAAATTCGACTGGCCAAATTACCGCCGGAACGGACGCACAAGGTACCAATTCAGAACGGGTAAGATTCAGGTAGACGGTCATTTTGAAACCGGATAGATACCTTAAATGTCCTATCTTTACTTGAAAATTCTTAAACATTT
>JASFFJ010000843.1:0-3327 GCA_050124355.1 Desulfobacterales bacterium
ATTTTGAATGACCATAAATTCAATTTAATTCTATTGTTGAATTGATAGATAAATTTGGGTCAGCCACCTGGCCGGATTTGCCGTAAACAAGGGTTGACATGGCAACCCAATCATTGGATATTACCGTTTTCTCGACATTTTCCTGCATCCTTTTTGTCAATGTTTTTTTTATGGAATTAAAATGTACCTGAAAAATTTGATAGCGGTCTTGGTTGCATTGATTCTGTTGTCGTGCATGTCGGCTGCGGCCAAAACAGTAAAGGATCAACTGGGAAGAAACGTCGATGTACCGGATGAGCCCAAACGAATCGTGGCACTGGCCCCCAGTATTACCGAAATTATTTTTCAGCTCAATCAGGCTCACCGTCTCAAGGGGGTGACGCAATTCAGCAACTATCCGCCAGAGGCGCTGGCGTTACCCAAGGTAGGTTCTTACATCCGCCTGGATCTCGAGCGGATTGTGGCGTTAGATCCGGATCTGTGTATCGGCATCAAAGACGGCAACCCCAAAGAAATCGTGGCTCGCTTGCAGTCAATGAAAATTCCCGTCTATGTGGTCGATCCCCGAAACCTGGACACTGTGATTGAGACCATTTTAGAAATTGGTCAATTGCTGAATGCTGCTGAACGCGCCAACCTGCTGGCAAAGACGATGGGTAACAGGCTTCAACGGGTCATGAAGATTGCGGCGCAGACCGAAAAGCGACCTCGGGTGTTTATCCAAATCGGGATTTCTCCGATCATATCTGTTGGCCCCAAAACCTTTGTTCATGACCTTATTGTCAAAGCCGGGGGCATCAATGTGGCCGCCGGTTCCGCCGCCTATCCACGCTACAGCCGCGAGCAGGTTCTGGCCCTTTCTCCAGAGATCATCATCATCACCTCCATGGCAAGGCAAGCCGATTTTGAGAAAGTCAAAAAAGACTGGCGTCAATGGTCAAACCTACCGGCGGCTCGAAACCAATCTATTTTTCTGGTGGATTCGGACGTCTTCAACCGGCCATCACCAAGATTGATAAACGGCCTGGAACTTCTCGTTGAATTGATCCATCCCGAATCATTTGAGCAAAATCAATGAGATTGGCTCGATCGCATATTATCTGGCGTATCTTGACAATTTCATTGATTTTGACCGTAGTGCTGGTGTTTGCCATTCTTTTTGGGCTTTCCTTCGGACCCACCGGCGGTGTGTCTCAGACCATAAATGCATTGTTTGATCAAGAGCGCGATCAGTCCATGATTCAAACGATCATATGGCAGATCCGATTTCCACGCGTGCTGTTGGCTGCTTTGGTCGGCGCCACACTATCCCTGGGCGGATTGGTTTTCCAGGCACTTCTTAGAAATCCGTTGGCAGAACCCTATATTCTGGGCATTTCAGGCGGGTCTGCCATCGGTGCCATTGTCGGTATTCTGTTGGGACTATCCCGATTTCCCGGTGTGAGCCTGACCGCTTTTGTCGGCAGCCTGGCCACATTGGGCCTACTCTTGGTCATGACTACCGGCCAATCCATTTTAAGAAAAGAATCTCTGCTTTTGTCCGGTGTGATGGTAAACGCATTTTGCTCGGCGGTGATTCTGTTTTTAATGTCGCTGGCCCAGGACGCACGTCTTCATAATATTCTATTTTGGCTGATGGGCGATCTGTCAGTTGCAACCATGCAGCAAGTCGGCATTCTGGCTGCCATGCTGTTTCCCTGTTTTATTTTGATTTTCTGGCTCTCCCACAGCATGAACCTGCTTTTAATGGGTAAAGAGCTGGCGCTTACCATGGGGGTTAATATCAAGCTGGTCAGCCTTACCTTGATGATAACCGCTTCTTTCATGGTGAGTGCAACCGTCAGCTATTGCGGTCTTTTAGGGTTTATCGGCCTGGTAATGCCCCATCTTTTGAGACTTATATGGGGTTCCGACCACAGGGTACTGGTTCCGGCCTGCATCCTCGGCGGCGGTGCTTTTCTGGCCGCCTGCGATCTGCTGGCCAGGACCTTGCCGGCACAGGGGGAAATGCCTCCGGGCGTCATCACGGCATTGGTCGGTGCGCCGTTGTTTATTTATCTATTGAAAAAATCCAGGCGATGAAAACGGCAATCAGGACAAACAGTCTGAGTCATTCATTTGGCAACCGCCCGGTTCTGCGGGATCTCACATTTACAGTAACCGAGGGTGATTTTTTCATCATCATCGGCCCCAATGGATCCGGTAAAACCACCTTAATGCGCTCGATCGCTGGAATCCTCAAGTCCCAGAGTGGTCAAATAGAGATCTTCGACCGCAGAATGTCCAGCTATAAGCGGAAAGAATTCGCCCGATCGATTGCCTTCGTCCCCCAGGGTTTACCGGGCGATTTTCCCTTTACGGTTGCCGAATTGGTCTTAATGGGTCGAGCCCCCTATAACAGTACTCTGGGTATTGAAACGGACAAAGATCATTTCATCTCTCAACAGGCAATGAACTTCACACAGGTGGCGCAGCTTGCCGACCGCAAATTGGAT
Source organism: Desulfobacterales bacterium (assembly GCA_050124355.1). Classification (GTDB taxonomy): domain Bacteria; phylum Desulfobacterota; class Desulfobacteria; order Desulfobacterales; family JAFDCJ01; genus JAFDCJ01. Next base: position 2,496 of record JASFFJ010000843.1, read on the forward strand.
CAGTTAAGTGGCGGCGAACAACAACGGGTGTTTATTGCACGCGCAATCTGCCAGGAACCTAAAATGCTGCTTTTAGATGAACCCACCGCCTCTTTGGATCTGGCGCATCAGGTCCGCATCATGGATCTGATGGAACGACTGAAAACGGAAAAAGGGGTAACCGTCGTTATGGTATCCCATGACATCAATCTGGCAGCCATGTATGCTGACCAGTTGTTATTGATGAGAAACGGTCGACGCGTGCAAATGGGATCGCCCCATCAGATTTTAAATTTCGAAACATTGGAAAAAGCCTATGGCTGTATGTTGCTGGTGGATGAAAGCCCCCTGGGGAATCTACCGCGGGTGACGGTGGTACCGGATAAGTTTCGAAAGGATTAGGATTAGGTGAGCGTTTAGAGGTTCAAGGTTCACCGTTCAGCCCACCTTTTTCCTAAATTTTTCTCGAAAGCCAGCCTTATAACCACTTAACCAATCAACTAATCAACCAGTCATCATTATCTGAACATTGTGGAATCATTTCAGTGTTGATGAGCAGTCTTGAGCATCCGTATCTCAGCCGAAATTTTATTGCTTGAAGGGTTTTTTATTTGCAATCTGGATACCGGTTAGTGCGCAAAACCTGCACCCACATTGGGAAAGAAGGGTGCGCCTTGGCAGGGGCGTCCCTTCTTTTCCTATCAAAAGAATCGGTCACCCTGGCAACCAGAGGAGACCCTTCAGCAAATGCGGGCCTGGTTATGGCCAAACCCTTGTACCGTAAAAATCCCACGCCAAATTATCCCCGGCGGGCGCGCCGCAAAGGGTATCAAGGCAATGTGATCCTCGAGGT
>JASFFJ010000844.1:0-3320 GCA_050124355.1 Desulfobacterales bacterium
TTTCTGTCTTGACGACTTGGTGGGAAAATGTTTGGCCATAAAATGCACTAAATTTACAATTCAAATACTTAAAAATATAAATATTTTCCGGTTACACTGGGTCTAAAACGGGATATCATCGTCTGCGGGTCCCTGAGACGGTCCCCCTTGAAAATCCGAAGATCCCGTGCTCCGAGGTCTGCCGGAATCAGAGCTATCCCGTGAGCCGAGGAACTGAACATCGTTTGCAATGATTTCAGTCGTATATCTTTTGTTCCCGTCCCGATCTTCCCAATCCCGGGTCTGGAGCCGACCCTCTACGTAGACCTGCCTGCCCTTCGAAAGATACTCCCCGCAAATTTCACCAAGTCGTCGCCAGACAACGATGCGATGCCATTCGGTACGCTCTCTTTTTTCGCCGGTGTCCTTATCTTTCCATTCCTCTGAGGTTGCGATGTTGAAGTTGGCAACCGCAACACCGCTTGGCGTGTAGCGAACTTCCGGATCACTGCCCAGTCGACCAATCAAAATAACCTTATTTATGCCTGCCATTATTTCCTCCTTATAAAATTCAGAACTACTAATACAATTTCGATTTTGATACAGCAAACCTGCCGCAAAGTCAATCCAACTTCTTTATCATTCCCATACGTGAGTCTCTGGCTGTCTGCTTATGAATTTTGCGCCTTTTATGGCTAAACATTTTCGCCACCAAGACACCAGGGCACAAACATAGGTTGAACGGTCTTCAAACAGTTTTGCTTTGTGTCTTTTTGCCTTTGGGCCAAATTATTTCAAATTATCCGGGTTAGGACTCACTTAAAAATAGTTCAGACATTCGATATCTCCTATGGTATACATTGAAAACAAGATTGCTGGAGGGAAACAAATAAACCCCATTACGCCAACACCCCAATAATCCAATACTCCGGCTTTAAAATTAAACAGGCAATGAAATAGGAAGCGCTCGTCTGCCGATCCCGGATCCGTCATCCCGGACTTGATCCAGGACCTGGGATGACGGATCCGGCATCCAGGCTGTATTCCTGGATTCTGGCCTTCGCCAGAATGACTTTGGTTCAGGTATTTAGTCGCCGGAGTAAGATAATGTCCTCTGAATTTCCATTAACAAAACGAATTAAACGGCATGTGATCGGGCGCAGACGTGATTATTTTGCGGTCACCGCGCCGGGCTTTGAAGCGCTTTGCTTAAACGAATTACAGTCTTTAGTGCCGGACCATTTTGCGGCCTCCGCGGATACCGGAGGCGTTGCGTTCAAAGGGCGGCTGCAGGAATGTTACCTTGCCAATTTAAATTTGAGCACGGCCAATCGCATTTTGATGCGAATTGAAACCGTTGACGCAACCAGCTTCAGTCAACTTCAACGGAAATTATCGGAGATTCCCTGGGAATTATTTTTAAAAGCCGACCAGGTTTTGCAGACCCATGTCACAACCCGCCATTGCAAACTCTACCACACCGGGGCGATATCGGAGCGTATTTTAACATCCATCGAGGCCTGCAAAAAAAATAGGGAGTTTATGGTCGGGGATGAAAATTCACCAAGCTTTCCCCAGAATATTTTTGTTCGCGGGGTTGATGATCGTTTTACCGTCTCCATTGACAGCAGTGGCGAGAGTCTTTACAAACGCGGTCTCAAACAGTACGCCGGCCCGGCGCCGCTGAGAGAAACCCTGGCGGCTGCGTCTCTATGCTTAGCGGGTTATTCCGGCAAAGAACCGTTGGTCGATCCCATGTGCGGCGCCGGGACCTATTCACTGGAAGCCGCATTAATGGTAAAAAAAATACCGCCCGGCTGGTTCAGAGAATTTGCATTCATGCAATGGCCCGCTTACCGCACTAAGCGTTTCGAATACCTGAAAAGACAATTTGAAGATGATTTCGTACAGCCTGAAAAACCGGTGATATTCGCCTCCGATAAAGACCCGCGGGCTTGTCGTCAGTTGGAACGATGCACACGGCAATTTGGTTTATCCGATACGGTCAGCATAAACAATGCCGATTTCTTTGACCTTGTTCCCAGCGATTTCACGGATCAGCCGGGCCTGATAACCATCAATCCGCCTTACGGTCGCCGTATCGGGACCCGGCAGGAGAGTAGCGAGATCTTCCAGGCCATCTGCGAAACACTGGCGCGTAAATATAAAGGCTGGAAACTGGCCTTGATCACACCCAGCAAGCGTCTTGAAAAAAAAGTCCCTTTCAAGCTGAGAACATATCCTCTTTTACACGGCGGTTTGAGATTAAAGCTAATGGTGGGGAGGATACGGTGAAATTCTTACAGCTTATCCGGCTCACATAGATTTTCAGCCTTGGCCGCAGCACGGCCACACTTTTTGCAAACAAATTGTGGGTTCCGAACATATTTTTTGTAGTCTTCGAGATTGCTTTTGACGAAACCCAGATTTTCCGCCATACAAAGATGGGCTTCATGCCCCGGATGCGGCTCGGGGATATGTTGTGGAAATGGAAACCAATCGGCCATTTTTGGAACTCCTTTCTTGCAAAAAATCACTGTGCAAAAGTTGATGGAATTATATTGTACCGTGTCTAAAATTCGAAGCAAGGTAATTCATTGCGGAAGTTTTCAAAATTGACAAAATTTGTCTAAGCGAAATATAGGGATCATAATTTTGGTGTCAATTGAAACAACCGTCCAACGGTTCAGCCTGCCCTGGTGCGACTTATAAGATCATATTACGTTCCGTGGCAGGGAACCTAAATATGAATCTAAATAATTGGGCAAAGTAAAGTCAGGTCTGGGCCAGGGGGTTTAACGTTCAGGGTTTAAGACAAAGAAGGCATTAAAGACCCGAAGTCCTCGTAAAAAATGCTCATTTACCCAATTAATTGCCAAGTTGCCTTCAAATTTCGGATTATGCTTGACGAAGCTGACGTTTTTCTCGTAAATACGAATCCCATATGGAGTCCCTGGACGAGAACGGAACCTTGAATTTCTTAACCTTTGAATATGTGAACGCCTTACATATGCTATCTAAATTCGTCAATCATCTGGAGGTATATACGTGGATCTTAAAGAACTGAGAGTCAACGGCAAACGGCTGCAAAACACATTGGAGGAAATGGCAAAAATCGGCGCGACGCCGGGCGGTGGTGTTCAACGGCTGACCTTAACCGACGAAGACAAACAAGCCCGGGATCTTTTCATTAGCTGGTTAAACGAGTTGGATCTTGAGGTCACCATTGACGAAATGGGTAATATCTTCGGCAAACGCCCGGGTAAGAACAACGACCTGCCGCCGGTGATGAGTGGGTCTCATATCGATTCCCAGCCCAAAGGCGGGCGGTTTGACGGCAT
>JASFFJ010000845.1:0-3311 GCA_050124355.1 Desulfobacterales bacterium
CGTTACTCTTTTGCTGGGTAGAAAAGATCTGTCTGTGCGCAAAGGAGGTATGCGGGTCGGAATTGCTTTGATTTTTACAACCATTCTATTTGTTCTTTTTAACCAACTTTTAGTGGTTCAAACGCCAAAGGGATTGCTTTTTTAGTAAGGATTCCTTAAAAATGACAGACTCTTTCAAGATTTGGAAACCGTAAACAGATTTGAAAGGAGGACGAAATGAAAAATAGCAAAAAGATTTCTTTAGCAATGTTGGTGATTATCATAGGAGCGTTTATTCTGGGATCGCATTCCTTATCTCTGGCCGAGTACCCAGAATCACCGGTGAGTATTATCGTGGCCTATTCTCCGGGCGGTGCTACTGATTTTCAAGCCCGGATTGTGACCATGATGGCGGGATTGGAGAAATATTTAGGGCAACCGATCGTAGTCATTAATAAGCCAGGGGCGGGCGGACAGGTAGGATGGAACTGGTGTATTGAGAAAGGCAGCAAAGACGGCTACACCATGTTGGCCTATAATGTGCCCCATTTTATCGCTCAATCCATTGTCTATAAAACCAAGTATAACATACGCGAATTTGAGCCCATTGCCAATTGGGGAGCTGATCCCGCTGTCCTGATTGTGCCTAAGGATAGCCCCTTCAATACAACCCAGGAACTCATCAATTATGCCAAAGAGAACCCCAAAAAGATCACCGTGAGCGGGGCCGGTATGTTTGTGGGACATCATATTGCCTTCCTGCAATTTTCTGAGGCTGCAGGCATCGAGATGACCTACATTCCGGAAAAAGGCGGGGTGCCGGCCATGCAATCGGTGGTTGCCGGTAAGGTGAAAGCGGGCTTTAATAACCTTTCCGATTCATACCGAAATAAAGACCGTATAAAAATCCTTGCTATTGCAGATCTTGAGCGCCACGAATTTCTGCCGGATGTGAAGACATTCAAGGAAATGGGCATTGACGTGGATGACTCCAGCGTCAACTTCAGGGGTATCGCCTTTCCCAAAGGGGTTCCGCAGGATATTATCGACAAATGTGCCGAAATTTTTTCAAAGATGTTCAACGATCCAAAAATCATAAGCAAGATGAAGGCTAGTGGAAGCCCCAGGCGGGTTATGACCAGGAACCAAGTCATCACTATGTTTCAAGAAAGGGAAGGCTACTTAGGACCGCTGCTTAAAAAGCTAAAAAAGCAGTAGAAGAGAACAAAATTCCTGCAGTGTGAGGATTTAAGTCTATTTTTGTATTTCTGTGAGTGTCTGTGGCTAATTTAATTGCCAACAAGCAAGATCGGCGAAAGAAAAGTAACCCAGAACGGTGAAGGTTGAACCTCTGAACGGTTAAACATCAATCCATATACATGACGCAGCGCGATTTTCTTCCGTCGACCTTCAATGTAAACGCTTTGTCCAGTTTAACATGCGTGACAAATGACGTTTCCGTTGCGGCGGGTTGGGATGTGAGCCATTTCCAGTTCAGGAAATCTTCACCGTGTTCGGATATCGAAATATAGTTAATCCCTAACGTTGTGATATTGTGAAAAAAATGAGATCCTTGGGAAGGATCGGCCTTTAACCTTGAAAAGGTTGTTTCAATGATGGCATCCACCCCGCGAATCTCAGTCCAGTTTACCGGTATGCCCAGCCAGCGGTCGGCCGAACCCCATCTCCCCGGGCCGATCAGCAGGTACTTGCGATCCATAGACACCAGTTGGGAGTTGATCTTGCCGATATCCCGGGCAATTTCAACTGTGCGGCCGGGGTCAAAGTCCTCAGGCTTTACAAAGACGATATCGGCAATGTCCGTCTTTTCGGCATTGCCCAGGGCATTGCCGGAATAGCAGAAGGCCCGTTTAATTTCTTCATCCCGGATATCGACTTTGAGGTGCTCTGTTCTGGCGGACATGGGTCTGATCTGGAGCAAGGCGAATTCCGGTTTACCTCCCTTTGCCGAACTTAGATTGACGGAAAACTCTATTTCGACCGGACATCCCATGCCCTGATGGCCGGCCCCTAAGACTGCCGCCAGGATGTCGGCAAGCGGAAATGCCTGATATTTTAACACTTGCGCAAACGTAAGAACCGGGTATCCCGTCATCTGAAAGGTGTCCCGGATCTTATGCTCTTCGGGGATGTAAGTGCTTGCAAGCAGCTTTACCGGCGGTTCTTCTGCGGCATCGCTTACTTCCCGTTTTTCTATGGTGGCATCTTCATCGACATCGACTTGAGAGCTGAAATCTCCCATTTTCATGGCATAGAAAAAATGTTGGGCGTTTTCCAGGATATCGTCCACTGTGGTACGCTGGGGCAGCAATTGCGGGTATTTGGGACAAAATCGCAGTGTTTTCTCACCCTCTGATACCATTTTGCCCAGGCCCAGGACGATATTTACGATGCCATCTTCAGGTTGCATATGAGAGAAGGGGTAGTAATTGTGGGATTGGGCAATCCCTGATATGGCCGGATAAAAATAGTTGCCGCAGGCTTGTCCGATGAGTTGTTGGACAATTACTGCCATCTTTTCGTCCTCCGTGCGATGCCCGACATGCCTGGCAAACCTTTTGGCTCCCTGAAAATAGGTCGAGGCATACACCCCCTTGATGGCGGCAATGAGATGTGCCAGCCTGACTTCGAGATCCGGATGGTCGTTGGGGATTAAATATGTGCTGTAAAGACATGCATAGGCGCGAAATTGTGCATCTTCCAAAAGTCCTGAAGAACGGATGGCGAGAGGATAGTGCACCTGTGCGAGATAGGCCCTGAGATCCTCCGCAATATCCACCGGAAATGGTGCTTTTTGGAAACATTCTATTATTTCTTTATCCGGTAGGTCTGATTTGGAGAGGACGGCGAGGTCATTTTGCTCGACAAAGGTATTAAACCCCTCCGTGGTAATAACCAGGGTTTTGGGAACCACGAGGTTGACCTGGTCAAATTTTCGGTGAATTTCGGAATTGCGCCGGAGTAAGGTTGAAATAAAAGCCAGCCCTCGGCCCTTCCCCCCCAGAGACCCCTTGCCAATCTTTAAAAAATCCGTATCGGGATCAAAATCGTCGGCATCAAAGTTGACCACCACGCCTTGTTGGCGTAGTTTGCGCCGGGCGCGAATCGTATCAATGAGGTATTGCCGCATCATTTCCACCTGGCCCCCGAAGTCGGTATCCCTTAACGGGCGCCACTTCGAAGCAAGCCGTATTTCCGAACGGGCGAATAGCCATCTTGAAAAATCGTTGTGCTGCCAATGGTGGTGAAGCGACTCGCGAGGAATCGTGGGAAGGATTTTTTCGAGCGCACGGAAGTTGGCGGCGCGGCCA
>JASFFJ010000846.1:0-3309 GCA_050124355.1 Desulfobacterales bacterium
AGAAAAAGCCGTGGTTTTAGGTAGTTGCAAATATGTGAAAATCGGCAGCAGACACCGGTATCAGAGGGTTGATCCCTTCGCTGCCCATGTGCACATTGTAGGTTGGGTTAAGCGGGTTGTGGGCACAGATTATGTTGGGTTCGCCTGATTTAATGCTCCTCGACAGTTTGAAATCGAATCAAAAATAAGCGAACCCAACAAGACCGGATGCAGACCATCGGCTTAACCCAACCTACGATTTATCGTTTCGGTCTGCATAGAAGATACCCTTCGTATGAAACTTCACTTTCTTACAACATGTTGTCAGATAAAACCCGATAAGGGACTAAATCCGGATAAACCGTTTTTCAACCCTGAACTTTGAACCCTGAACCGCTTAACCTTGGTACTAATAGCCATAATCGCCGCTGGTGATGTCTACCACGACACCATTTTCCAGTATGAGGTGATCCATGAATCGGCTGGGGCCGTGATTGTAGGTCCATTCTTCGATGATCACCAACTCTTTAATGCGATACGGTCCGCCGTCTCCGTAATACCCTTGCTCGTATTCGTAGCTATCATAGTATCCATAATAGCTTGGATGACGGTTGAATCGATAGACCCGCTCCTCCTCTCGAAGCTCAACATAATCCGGTTTACCACATTGGGCCAGAACCTTGGCTTTATGGTCGCCTTCGGTTATCAGACGAACACCACACCGGATGCTCGAGGCATGGGCATAGGTAACCATTAAAACGGATAGTGCTATTAAAAGGATAAAGGCGATTCGGCGTGTTTTCATTTGAACATGTCCTTGGTTAATTTGCCTGCCATAATATTAAGCATTGGGGCGTCTCAGGGCAAGAAAACTTTCCGGATCGGCTTTGTTCTTCGGGACTTTGCGTCCCAGATGAAAATATGCTAATCAAAATTCAGAAATACTGATGTGTCTTAAAATCTGATGCAACAGAAACGTCAAAAATCGCGCCCATAAAACTGAATTTTAGGGATAGTAATTTCAAAGGGTTAAAATGAATAAGATTCGACTGATTTCTGTAAAATGGCGGCAGATGTCCGGCTGGATCGGCCGCGGTTTATACGAGTGAGGTTTGAGAAGTCCGGTATAAGAAAAATTCAGTTTCAGCAACTACAAAAATTTCAAATAACAAATCATAAATACCAAGCAAATCGCAATTACCGAAATTCAAAATTCGAAACAATTGGCGTTCGATCTTATTTGAAATTTGGATATTGTGATTTGGAATTTATTTGTGATTTGTTGCTTGTAATTTGTTATTTCCGGTTCATCCGGGTGTAGCGTCTTAGTAGCCGAAATAAAGATGTTATCGTTAAGTGGTTGGTTCGCTTTTCACTTCTTCGGCAATCCAGTCCAAAAAGGGCTGATACCCACCCAAAACGGGAAGACTTACAATGCAAGGGCAGTCATAACTGTGCATTGATTTGACTTTTTCAATCAGCTGCGGTAGGCAGTCCTCTGTCGTTTTGGCAATCATGACCACTTCCGTATCCTCCTGAATCTCTCCCTGCCACAGATAAACGGAGCTCATATTGTCCAGGATGTTAACGCAGGCTGCCAGCCCGGCGGATACCAATTCTTTGCCGATTTTTACGGCCTCATCCTTGCTGCCGGCTGTCATGTATATAAAATTGGTTTTCAAGCTTTCCCCCTTTTATCCCTTCGGTTTCAACGGACGTGTGGAATTTGTTCCCTCATACCATCCCCATACACTGTTTTTGCCACAAAATACACCCCAAAAAATTTTGAAAGATGCGAACCCGTGCCTATCGTATACAAATGATTGTAAAATATCCGAAACAGTCGCTGTACGGCTTAACTCTCACTAAGCCCCTCAGACAGTTTCACGATCTGCAACGAAATAACCATCAGCTTATAACAAAAACCTTGATTTTGGTTATAGAACCAAAAGAAAAAAAATATAATTTCAGAACGATTCGCGCGAAACCCAGCATTGCTGCCGCGACCACGGACGTTTATGTTGCATCAGAATTTACGACACATCAGTAGTTCTGAAATTATTTTTAATTTTTGCAATTTCAATTTTATTCTGTTAGACTAAAAGCGAAAAATTGAAAGGGGGATCAAGATTTACCAGGGGGATCATGGAGATGAACAGCAAATGGCGGCAAAGACAGTCTTACTTGTTGATGATGAGGAGATCGTCATCGGTGTCGGTAGGCAAATGCTGGAAAAGCTGGGGTTTGCAGTTTTAACGGCAAACAATGGTAAAGAAGCCCTGGATGTTTACAAAAATAATCAAACTGAGATTGATTTCGTCATTTTGGATATGATAATGCCGGATATGGGAGCCGCTGACACGTATGAAGGATTGCGGTCGATTAATCCGGCGGTTAAGGTATTGCTTTCAAGCGGGTATGGTGCCGACGAGAAGACCAACGAGCTTTTGAGACGCGGCTGTTGCGGTTTCATTCAAAAACCGTTTAACATGAAAGGCCTATCCGCAAAGATCGAGGAGATCTTGACCACCCCATAGTGCCATTTGTCGTTGATGTGACGGAAATCATGCGACCTTTCGCGCGGCCACCTAAAAAATATGGATGGTCGCTAAGGGTTGCGGTATGCCTGTTTTCACAGCCTTAATCTTCTTTCGAATTTCCAGTATCTGAATCCCTGAACAATTCAACCAAGGTTGCGCCCCACCCGCCAGCCTCCGGCGGTGCCTCGTTAAATGTCCTTACCATCGGATTCTTTTCAAGAAGTCCCCGAACACGTCTCTTCTGGATGCCTTTGCCTTTGCCATGAATAATTCTAACGGAGTAAATACCCGCCCTTATGCACTCTGTAAAATAATCCTCTAAGAGATCGGGAATATCTTTGGGTCGAAACGTATGCAGATCCAGCACATCTTCAATGGCTAATTTTACCACTTTCATGATCGTTATCCCCTAAATTCAGAACTATTGCCGCGTCGTTAAATCTGATGCAAGACCAATGTCAGTGGTCGCGCCAAGAATAATGGATTTCGGGCGAATCGTTCTGAATTTAATTTCTTATTTTTAACCAATCAGCGACCAAAGAAACGCCACTGCGCCCGCCAGGATGAAGTTTGTCTCCACCAGAAACTCCAGTTTGATACTTGGCAGCAGGACCCCCCGTTCGTAAGCCGAAAGGAGAAGTAAAAAAAATATCGGACAGCCGATCAGCACCAAACCCAGATACGAAATGATGTCAAACGAACTCAACAAAATCAGCGCTGCGACCAGGGCGATCAGCATATTTTTTAAAATACGCATGGTCCGCTTTTCTCCAAGCATAATGGCAAAGGT
>JASFFJ010000847.1:0-3296 GCA_050124355.1 Desulfobacterales bacterium
TTTGTTTGTTATTTGTGTTTTGAAATTTGGAATTTATTACGCATAAACTGAAATATTAGGCCCAAAAATAGTAAAACACCTACATGCTATTTGATCCTCGATTGATAATCTTCTCCATTTTCTCGGTCACCTGGTTCGCATCAGCCCGGTGTTTACAAATCACATTAAGGGTCTCGGCGACGATCTCCGGGGATAAATCTTCAACCTGCAATGCCAGCAAAGATTGGGCCCAGTCCAAGGTTTCGGAAATACAGGGCTTCTTTTTCAAATTCAGATCACGTATGTTGCGAATGGTGTCAACCAAGCGCCGCGCCAGGTGGTCGTCGATTTGCGGCATCTTCAATTTAACGATTTCAAATTCAAGTTCACGCTCCGGGTAATCGATGTAAAGATGAATACATCTTCTTTTGAGGGCATCACTCATGTCGCGCGAATCATTGGAAGTCAAAAAAACAAAGGGAATATTGACTGCTTTGCGGGTTCCTAATTCCGGAATGGATATTTGAAAATCGCTAAGAACTTCCAGCAAAAAGGCTTCAAACTCGGGATCGGATTTATCCACTTCATCAACGAGAAGCACCACCGGGAGGGTCGCGCTGATGGCCTGCAGCAAAGGACGGGGTTGAATGAAACGCTCCGAGAAAAAGGCATCCTCCTGGGATGCGATTCGGTCAACGGCATCCGACAGGGAATCTGCGCCTTTGATGACATCGTCGATCTTTTCCTTCACCATCTGGGTGTAGAGCAATTGTTTGGCATACTCCCATTCATATAAGGCTTTGGTCTCATCCAGCCCCTCGTAGCATTGAAGGCGGATTAATTCCCGTTCCAGGCTCCGCGCGACCGCCTTGGAAAGCTCGGTTTTACCGACGCCGGCAGGTCCTTCCACCAAAACCGGTTTTTGAGTCGCCTGGGCCAAAAATACTACCGTCGCGATGGTCTTTGAGCAAATATAATCGGCTTTTTCCAGCTCAGTCCGCACATGCTCAACACTTTTAAATTTCATAGATGAAGTCTCCTGTAAATTCAGAACTACTGATGTGTCGTAAAATCGGATGAAACAGAAATTTCAGAAATCGTGTCAATAAAACTGAATTTGGGCGAATCGCTCTGAATTTAATTTTTTATTTCGGTTCTAAAACCAATATAAAAAGTGATCGCTGCAAATAGTGTAAAGAAGCTCCTAAATTAGTATTAATTTAGAGTGATCGATTCCAGGCTCAGGGTTCCAAGATTTCAAAATGCTTATTTTCGTGACTTTATATTCCATTGTCTGGATTGACCTCCTTCCCCCCATTGGGTGAAACATGTAATTCGACCCGATTGACGCGTACTAAGAATTTTAGAGACCAGTTCGGCCATTTTAACTGGGAACCTTGAACGTTGAACCGCTCAACCCAGAGTCAAATATATAGCAAATCGGTTGTATTACAATGACAAAAAATTGAAGCATTGATGTTTCACTTTGGTCTTGATAAAGAAAATCCCTATTATACTTATCATCGGAGCTTTCTCCGGATATCGCATGCACAGGGAACGGGAACTTGACTAAATTAAAACTGATTCATTTAAAAAATGAAATGCTAGTGGCTAATTTTTTGGCCAACTTTTTTAGTGTCTTCGTCGTAAACGCTCTAATGTTCTCAGCTGAAAGATGGACAGAGGAAAAAATTTGGACATATACGATTCCCTATTGGGTTGATGCGCTCTTTACGCCCTTTGCGTTTGCTTTTGTATTTGGCATGACGCTGATCTATGAAAGGCCGATTCGGCGCTATTTAAATACAATATTTAAACAGGCATCCGCATCATCCGATCTTGAAAGCGTCGCCCGTCGTCGGCTGTTGAACGAGCCGTTTGCCCTCATCGCCTTGGATTTTAGCATGTGGCTTTTATCCGCAGTCATATATTCCACGCTTCATTGGATCTATGGCTCGGGGACAAATATTGTACTCAGCGCTTTGTACCACAGTTTAAGCATCGGCCTCATCACTGCTGCGATCGCATTCTTTCTTTTAGAACATATTTTGCAAAAAAAACTGGCGCCTCACTTTTTCCCCAACGGCGGTCTTCACACCATACCTAAAACGCTACGAATCCAAATTCGTACCCGTTTGGCGGCACTACTTCTTTCCTGTAATCTGATTCCCTTGATTTCGATAATTTTTGTGCTTCATCGTGTTATAAACAAGTATTCGGACACACAAATCGCCCTGGACCAACTGAGCCAAGCGATCATCACCAATGTCGCGATTTTCATGATAGTCGGCATCTTTTTGACCGGTTTGGTGGCCAAAAATTTAAGTCTTCCCTTCGGGCAAATCATACGGACATTGCGGGAGGTCAGAAATGGGAAATTCGATAAAAAGGTCCAAGTAACCTCTAACGATGAGATAGGGTACACCGGCGATGTGATTAACGAAATGACCGCAGGACTTCAGGAGCGTGATCGCATCCGCCAATCCCTGGGCATTGCCAAGGAGGTCCAGCAGCATTTGCTGCCAGCCGCCGCTCCGGAAATCCAGGGCCTGGATATTGCCGGGAAAAGCATCTATTGTGAAGAAACCGGCGGAGATTACTTTGATTATTTGCCGGTGGATATAAGTGAACCGGGCAAAATCAAAATCGTCGTCGGAGATGTCTCCGATCATGGAATTGCTTCAGCCCTGCTGATGACCTCCGCCCGGGCCTTTCTGCGACAACGCGCCTCAAAGACCGGTAAACTCCATCAGATTCTTACGGATGTCAACCGGGAGTTAGCCCGGGATGTAGAGGATTCCGGCCGCTTTATGACCTTGTTTATCTGTGAGATAGACCGTCCGAACACCACCATCCGCTGGGCAAACGCAGGACACGATCCAGCCTTAACTTTCGATCCGGATGCCGGAAATTTTGAAGAACTTGCAGGGCATTCCCTGCCGTTGGGGGTTGCGGAGAAAGCGGCCTATCAGGAATTTCAACGCAAGATATCACCGGGACAGATTCTTCTAATCGGTACCGACGGCATTTGGGAATCTCAAAATTCCGAGGGAAAAATGTTCGGCAAAGAAAGATTCTGCCGCGTTGTCAGTGCCCATGCCCGAAATACCGCCACGGAAATTCTGCAGGCAGTTATCGATGAATTGGATCGTTTCAGCCGCCCGCAGGGAAATGAAGACGATGTAACACTGGTAGTTGTAAAGGTTAAAAAGTTTTTTATTGCAACCTGAAACTGCTTTGGCTATATGGTACCGCAAGAACATTAACCGACTCGGGAGGAACACATGGACCAACCCATCGAAAACTACGGCAAATTA
>JASFFJ010000848.1:0-3290 GCA_050124355.1 Desulfobacterales bacterium
AACGCTTATCGGAAAAAGAAATTGAACAACAGGCTCAGGTCGACAAAGGAGTCAATATTCTGGCGGTGAATCTGTCGCTGGTCCGAAAACGGCTGCTGGCCCATCCCTGGATCGCAGAAGCCGGGGTCAGCAGAGAGATACCATCCGGGCTGAGCATCTGGATCAAGGAACATTCGCCATTGGCAGTGGTCGATGTGGGAAAAAAATTTCTGATTAATCATTCGGGTAAAATATTCAAATCCTGGGATACATCCGATCCGGCCGATCTACCGGTGGTCAAGGGCCTCAACGTATTGGATCTGCCCCCCGTATTCGGACAGACCAATCCGGCGAAGGGCGACATGGCACGCAACCGCACAGAACCTTTTAAAGCAGTGATGAAGGTCTTACGGCTGGGCATAAAGCAAGGTAGCATCCTGCCCAATCGCTCTATCAGTCAGATATGGGTGGACCGGCAAATCGGTCTCACCTTACACGCTTTTGACCGGATCAAGACCATCAATCTTGGCTATGACGATTATGACGGCAAATATAACATGCTCGCAAAATTATTCTCGTATCTTAAGCATCAACAATCCGTATCTGATTTCGATTACATCGATTTGAATAACTTAAATCGCATTGTGGTAAACCCGTTGAGACAGGAGTAGCCGGTTTCCCGGAATCATAAGGAGAAAGTCAATGCAACGACAAGAGGACCTTATTGTGGGTCTCGATATCGGAACGACCAAAATTTGTGCGGTGGTAGGCGAAGTATCCGGGTCCGATATCAATATCATCGGTATCGGGACCCACCCTTCCATTGGACTTCGCAAAGGCGTCGTCATCAATATCGAATCTACTGTGGAATCGATTAAAAAAGCGGTTGAAGAAGCAGAACTCATGGCCGGCTGCGAAATATCCTCCGTATACGCCGGCATTGCGGGGGGCCACATCACCGGATTTAACAGCCGCGGGATTGTTGCCATCAAGGGATCCGAGATATCTCAAAATGATGTTGAGCGGGTCGTTGATGCCGCCCGCGCAGTGGCGATTCCGATGGACCGCGAAGTCATCCATGTCTTGCCTCAGGAGTTTATTGTCGATGATGAATCCGGGATCCAGAATCCGGTAGGGATGGCCGGCGTCCGGCTGGAAGCCAAAATTCATATCGTCACCGGCGCGGTTGCATCGGCCCATAACCTGGTAAAATGCGCCAATCGATCCGGACTCGATGTCAGCGATATTGTCCTGGAATCCCTGGCATCCGGCGAGGCCGTGTTGACAGAAGAGGAAAAACAGCTGGGTACCGCCCTTCTTGACCTTGGCGGAGGAACAACCGACCTGGCGATATTTTCCGGAAAAAATATCAAACACACCTTTGTGCTGGCTCTGGGCGGCAACAATCTGACAAACGATATTGCCGTCGGTCTGCGCGCGCCCCAAACAGAGGCCGAAAAGATAAAAAAGAAATACGGCACCTGTCTGGCCCAGGACGTTGGAAATGACGAAACCATAGAAGTACCCGGATTGGGCGGTCGAAAACCCCGCAAACTTCCACGACAAATTCTTGGAGAAATTCTGGAACCTCGCATGGAAGAAATTTTTGAGTTAATTCACCGGGAAATTTTTCGGGCTGGATTGGAAAATATAATTCCGTCCGGATTTGTCTTAACCGGGGGAACGGCACTGCTGTCGGAGGTAACCGAAGTCGCTGAATCGATTTTCCATTTACCCACCCGTCTGGGTAAACCTCAGGGAATTAAAGGCCTGGTGGATGTGGTCAACAACCCCATGTATGCAACCGGTGTCGGGCTGGTTTTATACGGTGCACGTAACAAGAATTCTAAAAAGTTCAGGATACGGGATAAAAATATCTTTAATCGCATCATGACCCGTATGAAGAAGTGGTTTCACGATGTCGTATAAGAAAATGAGCTAAAAGTTTAGAATTCTGTCGATTTTATAATAAGAGATAGAGTGTAGCGATTCCTTAATTTTAGACATTTTAGGCACTTTAGATCACTTTAGGCATTCAATATTCCACTTTCTCAGTCTGTTACAAAAAGGGGCTGATGCAAAGACAAATATGACAAAGCAGAACTAGTCACCATTAACTTTAAATCGGTAGGAGGGCAAAAAATGTTTACTTATGTTGAGAATGAAAAGTCTGCAAAAATCAAGGTTATCGGTGTCGGGGGTGCAGGAGGAAACGCCATAAACAATATGATCGCATCCAATCTCCAGGGTGTCAAGTTCATTGCAGCCAATACGGACGCCCAGGCCCTTGAAATATCCAAGGCGCCGGTCCGGATTCAATTGGGGGGAGGTATGACCGAAGGCCTTGGCGCCGGGGCAAACCCCCAGGTCGGCCGAGATGCGGCCCTTGAAAATGAAGAAGAACTGAGAAACGCTCTAGCGGACAGTCATATGGTATTTATCACGGCCGGTTTCGGCGGTGGTACCGGTACCGGGGCAGCGCCGGTCATCGCTGAAATTTGCAAAGACCTGGGTGCCTTGACGGTGGCGGTCGTGACCAAACCCTTTTCCTTTGAGGGTAAAAAGCGGTCCAGAATGGCCGAAGATGGCATCGATACCTTAAAAAAGGTGGTCGATACGGCCATCACGATCCCCAACGACCGGCTCAGGGGCCTGGCATCTAAGAAAGCAACCCTGATGGAGATGTTCGTTAAAGCCGACGAAATCCTGCTTCATTCGGTGAAGGGAATAACGGACCTGATCATGTTGCCGGGTGTGGTTAATTTGGATTTTGCCGATGTCAGAACTACCATGTCCAAGGCCGGCTTGGCCTTGATGGGTATCGGTATATCATCCGGTGAACACCGTGCCGTGGAAGCGGCCGGCAAGGCAATTTCCCATCCGCTGCTCGAAGATGTGCCCATCAGGGGAGCCAGAGGCGTTTTGATGAATATCACCGCCACCAGCGATATGGAATTCGAGGAGGTGGCCGAAGCCTCGGAGTACATCCACAGTGAAGTCGGTGAGGAAGCGGAAATATTCTGGGGTACCTCCGTGGATGAAGGCCTGGGTGATGCAATGAGGGTGACGGTGATCGCTACCGGAATCGGCAATGAAAAAGAGATGATCGAGCAACCCACCAAACCACAGCCACAGCTCAGGGGAAAAATCAGAGACATCACACCGGAAGATCTGGGGAAAATTGTCGATTACGATGAACCCACGTTTATCCGTCAGAAACGGGCTGTCGGCGAGTCATCTGGAGCGGTTTACCGGGGCACCGGTGGCACGCTCGCCAGTGACAGTGATCTGGATGTGCCCACATTTTTAAG
>JASFFJ010000849.1:0-3290 GCA_050124355.1 Desulfobacterales bacterium
GTTGTGGGAAGAGACCGATGTGCTGATTGGCATTGGATCCAGACTCGAAATGCAGTACATGCGATGGGGCAACATGAATATTTACCATGATCGCCCTCAATCAGGTCCCAGGCTGATTCGCATCGATATCGACCCTGAAGAGATGGATCGATTTAAACCCGATGTGGGAATTATTGCTGATGCGGCAGTGGGGGCCGCATCCCTGGCAGACCGAATCGCGTCGATTGTCTCACGCTCAAAGAACAACCTGAAACGAATTTCACAAGCAAAATTCGAAAGTCGCAACCAAATCAGCAAAATCCAGCCCCAATTGGCTTACCTTGATGTGATTCGCGACGTGTTGCCAAGTGATGGATACTTTGTTGAAGAAATTTGTCAGGTGGGGTTTACATCCTATTTCGGTTTTCCCGTTTATGAACCCCGCACCTTTGTTACCTGCGGTTTCCAGGGAACCCTTGGATTCGGACTGCCAACTGCATTGGGCGTAAAAGTCGCAGCGCCAGAAAAAGTCGTCGTTTCAGTAAGCGGAGATGGGGGCTTCATGTATTGTATGCCAGAACTGGCTACTGCGGTGCAACACAATATCGGTGTCATTGCCATTGTCTTTAATAACAACGCCTTTGGAAACGTCAGAAGGGATCAGCTGACCCAATTCGATGGTCGCCTCATCGGGGCGGATCTTGTCAATCCGGATTTTGTTAAGCTTGCTGATAGTTTTGGTGTAAGGCCTTACCGAGTGCGAGCACCAGACGAACTCAGGACGGCATTGTCAAAAGCTATTGATGAGGATGCCCCGGCACTGATTGAGGTTGTTTGTAAACGCGGCAGTGAGGCTTCTCCCTGGAAATTCATTCTTGGATAAATGTGTATTGCAAGGGGGAAATTCTGAAACCTGGCAGGTCCGCGGTGTTGCCATCCCTATTGAATCTGGACGCTATTAAAATTGGCTCATATATATTGACATAGACAACCCTATCGAATATGGAAATAGGTTCTATACGCCAACAGTTCTGAATTCGGCAATACAAGCAGGTCGCTGAAACGGAAATAGCCGGTTGAGCAACGCCGAGGAGGATGACAAAACATGGATTTAGGAATAAGAGGAAAAAAGGGAATCATCGGCGGGGCTAGTGCCGGATTGGGAAGAGCGTGTGCGCTGGCATTGGCTCGCGAGGGAGTTGAGCTGACGGTTGTCGCTCGTACCGCAGCCAATATCGAGTCAGCTGCGGCGGAAATTAGTTCTACCACAGGGGTCAGGGTGATCCCCGTGGCTGCTGATTACAATAGTGACGAGGGGCGGGCTGCTGTGCTGCAGAACTGTCCGGAACCAGACATCATTGTCAACAATTCAGGCGGGCCGCCGACGGGAAATTTTCGGGACTGGGATCGTGCCGCCTGGATGGCGGCCCTCAACAACAACATGCTGGGTGCGGTCTTCATGATTAAGGAAACGGTGGATGGGATGATTGCCAGAAAATTCGGCCGTATCATCAATATCACCTCAAGTGCGGTTAAGGCCCCTATTAGCATCCTGGGTTTGTCGAATAGTGCCCGGGCCGGGTTGACCGGTTTTGTCGCCGGTACATCCCGGGAAGTGGCCAAGCATAACGTTACGATCAACAACATTTTGCCGGGAGACTTCGACACCGAGCGACACCAGGCCAACACCAGAGACATGGCCAAAGTCCAAAACCGGACCTATGAGGAAATGAGAGAGATCCGCACAGCGGCGGTTGCTGCTGGCCGATTTGGCGAGCCTGCCGAGTTGGGGGACTTATGTGCGTATCTTTGTAGCGCTCAGGCCGGTTTCATCACCGGACAGAACCTCTTGATAGACGGCGGCAAATATCCGGGAACCTTCTGAGACCGGCTTGCCGGTGGAGATTCATACCCATAAAGCGTGCCTTGCTGACACCGGAAGAATTCAAAGAAATCGTTGACCGCAAAATCAGCGACCACTAGCCAGGCTGGGGGATAGGAAGGATGCCCATCGAAGGGGCCCTAAAAACATACTCTGATGATATTCGCTGAAATAGAGGGACATGACAGACATGAAGAAGAACAAGATGACCGGCGTAATGACCCCAATATTAACGCCATTTAATGATGACCTTAGTTTTGCTGCTGATTTATACATTCGTCATGCAAAATGGTTGCTTGCGCAGGGGACTCATTTTATAGCACCATTCGGCACTACCGGCGAGGCGCTTAGTATGACCGTCACAGAACGAATGGCCGCAGTGGATGAGATGGTCAACAATGGAATCGATCCTGCGGTATTGATGCCTGGCGCCGGTCTTTGCAACCTCGATGATACGGTAACCCTTTGCCGCCATGCAATCGAAAAGGAATGCCGGGCAGTCATGACCCTGCCACCGTTTTTTTATAAAAATGCAAGCGACGACGGGCTCTATGCATATTTTGTGCGGTTAATTGAAACGGTTAATTCACCTGATTTAAGGATCTGCATGTACCATATTCCGCCCTTGGCGGGGATTGGTTTCTCGCCTTCGCTGGCCGGACGCCTGGCTGGAAATTTCCCTGATATTTTTGTGGCCTACAAAGATAGTTCCGGTGACTTTGAGAATACAAAAGCCGTTATTAAGGCGGCCCCGAGCATTGCCGTTTTTCCGGGGTCGGAGCTTTTTCTTAAAGAAGGCATTGAGCACGGAGGGATGGGATGCATTTCCGCAACCTGCAATGTCAATCCAGCCGCTATCAGATATGTTTACGATGTCGCCACCGGTGCACAAACCGATGACCTTGACAAGATAAACAACGAGATGGTGGGCTTTCGAAAGACTATCGAAGGGTATGGACCCATTCCCGCAATGAAAGGGATGTTGGCCGTAAAACGGGGAGAACCGAGATGGCGCAATGTACGGCCACCTATTATGCCTGCAAGTTCAGCGAACACTGAAAAACTGCTTCAAGAAATCGGTGACAAGCTGACACTTCTCTAATCTCTCCAGGGTTTAATTCCCCGCAGTTTGTTGCGAATTTGCCTGTGTAAGATCAGGCTTTATCAGATTTTCTGGGCATCCCCAACAACACACAGGATAAACTTATGAAGCGTCCATTGGATTATTGATTAGATTTTCCAATGAGACATAATCCCCCTTTGTTTTTTCGGGAGATATTTGACTTGTAAGATGAGCAAAGAAATTGAGTTTTTTGGCTGCCCGGCTAAATTCCGCCTGGGGCATGTCCGGTTTACCCGTGGCAATTTCAACCATGGCTTCCAGCACACAGCCGGGAATCCACG
The DNA here is from genome assembly GCA_050124355.1 of Desulfobacterales bacterium. Classification (GTDB taxonomy): domain Bacteria; phylum Desulfobacterota; class Desulfobacteria; order Desulfobacterales; family JAFDCJ01; genus JAFDCJ01. Next base: position 3,266 of record JASFFJ010000849.1, read on the forward strand.
AATTGGCATACCCTGGTAGTCTCGG
>JASFFJ010000850.1:0-3287 GCA_050124355.1 Desulfobacterales bacterium
CAAAAAGTTTATCACATGACATCCGGTATTAGCGACTGGAAATCCAAACGCTTTGCGGTTGTAAAATAGGCCGACATTTTTTCACTAGGGTCTAACATAAGCTTCCTAACGGTCGGTCGGGAGGTTGGGATGCATGCCAAATGAAAATTAATATTAATCGACAGTTTACTGTCAAAAGGAGGGGATAATTAAGTCTTTTCTCTGACTTCCGCACCGAACGGTTGAAAAACGATTAACAATTGGGGCAAAAGCGTCAGGGAACCTATTAAAGCGATCAGCATTGCCAATCCCGTCAGCAAGCCGAAATAAATTGTGGGAAGAAAATTGGACAGAGCCAGGATTGAAAATCCGATAATTATGGTCACTGATGTATAATAGATGGCAAATCCGATGCTGGTGTGGCAGCGAAACATTGTTTTAACATAATTGTGCTCGGCATCAAATTCCTGTCTGAACCTGTAAATATAGTGAATGGTGTTATCCACCGCAATACCCATGCTGATCGCTGCAATAGTGATGGTCATCATGTCTAAGGGTATGTTCAGCCAGCCGATGACACCCAGCACGGCGCCAATCGCCAGTAGGTTAGGAGTAATCGCAATTAATGCTATTTTAAGGGACCTGAACAAGATTAGAAACATACCCATCAGAGCAATGACAACCACGCCCAGCGTCAGAATCTGTGACTCAAACAGACTTTGCAGCATATTGTTGTACAGCACCAGCAATCCGGTTAAATGGACATTATCCTCCCTCAAATTCAGCTTGTTTATCAAATCATATTTGATTTTTTTCACCAATTCATTCCGCCTTAATGATTCCTCAGAATCCTTGACACGGATAGCGTAACGCAGCTGATTATGCTCCACGGATACATAGGGTGTTAAAATCATGGTTTTAAATGTGTCGGGCAGTTCCTTATACACCAGGGCCAACTGAAAATTGTCCAGTGGTTGGCCGTTGTTAATGTCTTCGGCAATCTTCAGCATCGTTGCCAGGGATAAAACCTTGCCGGTCTCGGGTAGGCTTTCGAGATATTCATGTATTCTGGTGACCAGTGCCATTTTCTCGACCGTAAACCAGTAACTCTCATCATCTTCGGTGCTGTCAAATTCATCAAACTCTGCAAATTCATCTTCAAACTCTGCAAATTCATCGTCGCTTTTAGAATCGATTCCGGGAGCAATTACTTGGGAAGATCTTTCGGGATCCTCAAGGTCAATGATAACATCCAATGGGGAAGTTCCACCCAGCTTTTGATCGATGATCTTCAAGCCTTGATAGATCTCGGTTGTGTCCTTAAAATAGTCAATAAAGCTGTTTTCAACGACCAATCTGGAAATCCCCAAGAGACTGATGACAAAAATAATACCGCCCGATACCAGTATCGCTTTTCCGTTGGTTCCGGTGAATTCGGCTAGAAATGATGTCAATGAGAATCGTGACATTCTTACGGCCCGGTGGGCCCGGGGAGGTCTCTTATGCAACACCATTAACCCGGCTGGAAAGAGCAGGAAGGTTATTCCCAGGGAAACAATAATTCCGGCAATCATCATCCAGCCAAACGTTTGGACGGGCAGCAGATCGCAGAGTAACAGCGATCCAAAACCGGCGATCGTCGTCAATGCAGCATACAGACAGGGAGTCACCATTAAGCGAACGGTATCCAGGATAAGGTGTCGCTGCTCGGCGCCAGGATTTTGAGATGCGAGACCCCGGTAACGTACGATCAAGTGAATCGTAATGGCCATTGTGATGATCAGTTGCAAAGATATGAAGTTGGATGAAACCACCGTCACCTGCCAGCCGAACATGCCCAGAAGTCCCATCATGGAAATTGCCGAAAACGCGCAACAGAGCATTGGCAATAGAACCCAGCGAAAATTTCTAAAAATAATGCTCAGGGTAACAATCAGGAAAAACAGGACCCCAAGTCCGAATACTTTCAAGTCACTCTTAATAAAGCTGATCATGTCGTCTGCGATCATGCCCACGCCGCCCAAAAACAGTTCGGCGTCCTGGCGATAGTTGTCCATGATCACGCGGATATCCGCAATATTTTGATGCCGGATTTTCTTATTCTCTTCCCGGAGCTGTCTAATTTGTTCATTAAGGGTTTTAATTTCAGCTGATTCAGCTGCAGTGAGCGGCTCGTTTGCCTGCTTTATTCGTAATAGATCGCGACGGGTTAATAAACCCTGAAAGTGTTCGTCCGAATGGAGTTTTATTTGCAAGGCAGTGGTCTTCAGATCCGGACTGACCAGTAGATTTTGGTATAAAGGGCTTTTGCTGAACTCTATTTTAGCGAGCCGAAGATCCACAGTCGGAGATTCAAGCGTTTGGATACCGGCACCGGGTTTGCGTCCCCCGGCCGGCTCTGGTGAACTTTTCAGCAGAGGAACATCCAACATAGAAATAACCGAGGACACACCGTTCAGTTGTCTTAAATCATCGCGCAGGCGTTTTAGTTGTTTTAGGGCTTCATTTGAAAATAAATCGTTTGCAGGCGTATAGATCATCAACAAATAGTCAAGACTTCCGTAACGTGATTTTATAATCCGTGAATATATAAAATCTTCGTCGGTCTCGAGAATTAGCGTTTCCGTCGAAGCATCCAGCTTAAAATCTTTCGCTTTGTATCCAAGCAATGCAATCACAACTAGAAGACACAACAATACAAGTCGTGGTCGCTCCAGGACGATTTTATCGTAATAGCTTGCTAACAGTGAATTGCTTTTCTCCATAGCGATCGTAGATCAGGGCTGTTGAATATGTTCACTCGAGTGGGATCGGCAATATAAGATTTCGATAACACTGAAATTTTTAACTGTCGGTCGGGTTTTCCAATTTCAGCAGAAGGTCGTCAACAGTTCCACTTTCAAGGATACTGCTGAATTGGGAACGGTAGCTTCGGATGACGCTGACTCCCTGAATCTCAAAATCATAAATTTTCCAGTTGTTCTGAGCGTTATAAAATTTGTATAGAATGGATATTTTCTTGTCTTTAGAGATCAGGTACGTTGGCGTATGGATTTTTTCCTTCACTTGAACGGAAGGTTCATATAAAACCTTCTCATCTGTATACAGGGTGAAATTACTCAGATATGAGGCCTTCAAACGTTTGATAAATAGTTCTGTGAATCTCTCTTTTTTATCCTGTGTCAATCCGGACCAGTGTTTTTTCCCCAAAGACAGCCTGGCCATCAGGTCAAAATCAAACATCGGTGTGACGATGTCTACGATTTCTTTATTTTTTGCCTGCTGGTCAAGATCTTTTTTCTGCAGCA
>JASFFJ010000851.1:0-3285 GCA_050124355.1 Desulfobacterales bacterium
CACCGATTCTGACCCGTATTTCCCGGATTTGAATCTTGATTCTTTGCAAAGACGAACTCAAATGTTCAACAACCTAACGTAAGGGGACGGGAAACATGCAAGCAGAACGAAGAAAACAACGGCGATTTAAGGTAAAAGACAACACCTTTGCAGTGATAAATCCAGATACTGTAAAAATGGTACCGATTGTTGACATTGCCATGGGAGGAATGGGTATCTATGTCGATAACGAAGCCAAATGGATGAGCGATTGTTCAAAATTAGAAATAATGGCAGCCGACTGCAGTTTTTATCTGGATAACCTTCCCTTTGAGATCATTACAAGCTCCAAAGCGTTTCCCTGGGATGTTTCCAATATGTTGGATGGCCGACGCTACAGCCTGAAATTCGGAAACCTGAGGCCGGCCCAAAAATCACGCTTAAAATATTTCATGCGGAATTATACACGTAGTGGTTCAAAATTGCAATTATTGCAGAAAATTAGCAACCTGCTGCATCCGACCTGGACAAATAGCCATTCGGACCAAAGCTGCAATCTCGGAATCAGGCAAGGTCTGCATTAATATCATATATAAAAGCATTTGAAGTTGCCGTTTCCCATCAGCACGCCTATTTTTGTATGCATTTCTTTGATATGCAGAATAAAACAGATGAAACTTATCGAAAAGCCTTGAACACGGCACTGCGTATTCTGACAAGGCGAGATCATTCAACACACGAACTATTCCAAAAGCTAAAAGCGCGGGGATATGCTGCAAATACTATCGATGACGTTATTTCGCAATGTGAACGGCTGGATTATATTAATGATGAACGAACGGCCCAGGTCTTCATCCGCCAGCTACGCAGAAAAGGGTTTGGCCTGAAACGCATCGCTTTCGAGTTAAATCTGAAAGGTTTGCGCGGTGATCGAATACAGGAAGTGGTTTCGAAAAACATTTCCTTGTCTGATGAGCATCAAGGTGCCGATAAAATTTATCGAAAACATATCCGGCGATTCGAACGAGAAAAGGATATATCTAAGAGGAAGGATAAAATTTACCGATTTCTTTACGGCAGAGGATTTTCAAAAACGGTGATCTCGGAGATTATCGGCAAAATTCAAAATTACTGATGTATCGTAAAATCCGATGCAAGAGAAATGTCAGGAATCGCTTCGACAGCACTCAAATCGGGCTAACAGACTTTTTCATGAACGGACGATAGCCGAATTTGCACCAAACAACTGTTGCAGGCAAAGGCACCGCACGGTGACTTTTCATCGTTTGTGAGCACATTGACACATCCGCCGTTATCAATGCCGTTCTCATCCGGCTGATACCAGGCACCCGCATCCAAACCGGCTACCCCCGGCATGATCCGGTCGGTGACTTTTGCAATTGTACGCAGCCGGCCGCGATCATTGTAGACAGTCACCCGGTCGCCATTTGAAATACCGCGATGGCAGGCATCGTCGGTGTTTATCCAGAGGGCATCGTCGCTTTTTTCTTTTAAGCGGGGGATGTTATCAAACTGGGAATTAACCCTGGTTTTGGCGTGGGGGCTGATAAGCTGGATAGGATATTGTTCAATCAGCTTATCTTTCGGGCCTTCCCAGGGTTCGATATAGGTGGGGATTGCCGGCAGCCGATCATTCTTCATCTCAGCGATCTTGTGGCTGAAAATCTCGATCTTTCCGGACGACGTTTGAAAGGGGTGATGTGACGGATCTTCTCTCTGTCGGCGGAATGCGACCCAAGGCTGTTCTAATTTTATACGAAGGGCATCTTGCTGTTTAAATTTTTCGTATTTCGGGAGATCCGGGGTGCTGTCCACCATGTCTTTAAGATAAGATTCATTTGATTTCAAATTAAAATTTTCCAGGTCGAGTCGTGTGGCGAGCGCCGAGAAGATTGCCAGATCGGAGCGACTTTCCGGCAACGGCGGTATGGCCCGATTCATATAAATATAGTATGGACCTCCGGTCCATGGTTGACCGATATCTTCTTCTTCCAGGAAATGGGTGACCGGCAGCACCACATCGGCATACTTAGCTGTTGGCGTCAAAAACAGTTCGTGGGCGACAATGAATTCCGGAACCTTAAGTGCCCGTACACCTTTGTTTGTGTTTTGAAACTGATTCAAAAGGTTACACCCGACGACGTACACAAGCTTAATATCGCTGGCGTAACCACCTGCTTCGCCTTGCAGAAGCGCATCGTAAATTTCACTCATATGGATTTTCGGATTGGTACGTTTCGCCAGGGGAAAGGATTGGCCCAGCACACCCAGTTCAATGCGACCGGTTCCGCCGGCCACATGTCCGCCTTGGATGCCGATATTTCCTGTCATGGCTGCCAATGTGATTGCTGCGCGATGAAATTGTTCGCCATAGGCACTGCGGCCCGGCGCCCACCCGGCATATAAGGCCGCCGGTTTTTGAGTTGCATAATTCCTCGCGAGTGTTTTGATGTCATTCTCTGATACACCGGTAATGTCAGCTGCCCATCGAGGGGTTTTGGAGATTCCGTCTTCATCTCCCATCACATAGGCCTTGAAACGATCAAAACCATGGGTATGGGTTTCGATAAATTGATGATCATAGAGATCTTCAGCCACCATTACATAAGCCATCGCAATCAACATGGCCGTGTCGGTTCCCGGTTTGATTGAGATCCACTTTGCAGCGAAGGCTTCTGCCGAAGGCGTTAAACGCGGATCGACAGAGATAAATTTTGCGCCGGCTTTTTTCGCCGAAGCCAGGTATGAGGCGGTATCCGGTCCGAATCTCGTGATCAGTGGATTCCATCCCCATAAAATGATTAATTTGGAGTAAAGTAAATTGTCGCGGCTGTTTCCGGTAAATTTTGAACCTAAAGTGGTTTGGGATGCAAACGTGGCTGCTTCCATAGAGGTGTTGCCGCCAATGACACTGCATCCGCCAAATAGGTTGAAAAACCGTTGCGCCGCCAGGCCGGTGCCGTGCAAAGCAGCTTGGTTGCCTGAATAATTCATCAAAAATATAGAGCTGGGTCCATATGTGTTTTTGACCCGTTTTAGTTCAGCGGCAGTCTTATCCAATGCTTCTTGCCAGGAGATGGGTTCAAATTGTCCACTGCCCCGTTCGCCAATTCGTTTTAGCGGCTTGGTCAGGCGTTCGGGCGAATATACCACATCTTTCTGAGACAATCCTCGCACACAGGCCTTTAAACCCGGGCCTTGCTGATTGTCGGTACCTATCCTGATAATCCTGCCATCCGAAACATGTACTTTTAAAAGGCAGCGGCTTCCGCAGTCGTAGGAACA
>JASFFJ010000852.1:0-3281 GCA_050124355.1 Desulfobacterales bacterium
GAAGCTTCCCCCTTTCTTTTTAAATCGAAACGAAACTATTAATGAAATTGGATATATTGCCGATAATAAAATAGACGAAAAATTACCCGAAAGACGATACCGGGTTTGAACAATCACGATGTTAGTTCACACCGCAGTTTGGGGGCTTGAAACAATATCTACAACTTATAATACTTACCTAATCATTTTAAATTAAAACAAATTTATCTAGGAAATCATCCACTATGGCGCTGATTAATTTGAAAAAGAAGGAAGTTGAGTGCAAGATTGTTTATTATGGTCCAGGCAGGTGCGGCAAGACGACCAACTTGGAATATGTTTTCAAAAATAGCAGAAAATTAATGACCAATGAAATGGTTTCGATCAAAACCAAGGGTGATATGACCATATTTTTTGATTTCGTGCCCATGGAGGCCGGTCGGATCAAAGGATTGGACGTACGAGTTCAACTGTATACTGTCCCCGGACAGGTAAAATATAATTCAACCCGCAAACTCGTTTTGAAGGGCGTTGACGGTGTTGTTTTCGTTGCCGACTCACTTAAAATTCGTCACGAAAAAAATATTATTTCCTTGAAAAACCTGTCGGAAAATTTACAAAGTTACGGATTAAACATTATGAAAATACCGCTGGTTCTGCAGTACAACAAGAGAGATCTCGCCCAGGAAGGTTTGCCTCTGCTGTCCCTTGAAGAAATGGAAAAAACATATAACCGGCAACTGAAAGCGCCCTCATTTGAGGCCAGTGCCGTCAATGGCGAGGGTGTCAATGTCACCTTGAAAACGTGTCTCATAAACACCTTAAAATCTTTGAGGGAGAAGGCCGGATGGGAGTAGGGTAACGACAGCTCGATAAGCAGTGCAGGGGACGGCGGAAAAAGCCATCGCTATCGGTTCTAACCCGAACGTCGCGATTCTCAAAATTATCAATATCATAATTTTCGCATGTTCCCTGAAGTCGGGTTGCTTTATTCGGATTTTTTATTTTTTGACGAAGGATTGATATTTTCGATTTTTTTAAATTCACGCCAATAACTTTTACCCGATCCCATCATCACGCTAATCGGCTGTAACGTTTCGATATTTTCGCATACGATCTTAAGGGCGGCCGTCACCGGAACTGATAACAGGGCGCCCACAATTCCCCAAAGCCAACCCCAGAACAAAAGTGATAGCAGAATAACCACCGGACTGAGATTCAATTGATCCCCTAAAATTTTGGGCGCAATACCGTTGCCGATGCTCAACTGGATGGTTAAAAGTGAAATAAGGGTCGCGATCGCGGGCCAGATGCTGGGATAGAATTGGACCAGGGCCAGAAGAATTGGCGGGATGGATGCAGCAATGGATCCGACGGTGGGAATAAAATTCAGAAAGAATGCCAGTGCACCCCAAGTAATCGCAAAGTCCACACCGATCAATTCAAGTGCTATCCAGACCAAAACCCCGGTAACTGAACTGATTAAAAATTGCAAAGACAAATAGTGTCGGATCTGGGCGGTTATGGAAAAAGTGATCTCGCTAAGCTGATTGGCTCTTTCCTGATCAAATGATTTGAGTATCTTGTATTTAAAGAAGGGTTTGCCGAGCAGAATAAAAAATAGAAACACAACCACCAACACCAGCTTGGATGCAAATGCAAAAACAGACCCGGAAAGGGTCATCAGAAACCGGCCGACACTTTGCCCCCAGTTGATTCCGGCAAGCGGATCAAACCCAAGGTTCAGCTGGGTCGTGACAGTTGCGATTAATTCATTCATCCGAACGTAGTATCGCGGGTAAGCCGTTGCAAAGGCTGAAATACGGGCATATAAAAAGGTGCCGGACAGATAAAGAACACCCAGCAATAATATCAGGATGATCGCCACCGCCAGGGTTGTCGGAACCTTCCTTTGGGTCATGTAGTTCACAGCCGGGCCAATAAGATAGGACAGCAGCCAGGCAATGATCAACGGCAGTATGACCGTGCCTGCATATTTCAGCACAACGCCAACGGCTACCAGCACCAATATTCCCAGAAAAATCTGGGTAATTTTATTTCTATCGACATCTACCACTGTTTTTTGTCACCTGAGACATCTATTCGCCAGTTCATTATTAAGTAAAAAGGCCACTTGAATTCAATAATTTCTACATCAAAATAGTATTTATTGCAATGGAATTGGCAAAAACGTGTCGACCCGTATTCATCTTGGAATCTCTCTTAGCAGCGGTGTCATCGTCCCGAAGTGAATGTTAGTTTTATTCAAAGTTAAAATGCTTGATCATCTGCGGTAAAAAAATATGCTTGACATTCTTCTAAAAGACGGATGAAAAGGTTGGTTACATCTGCGAAAATCAGATCTACCCAAAGACGCTTTAAAGATTAGGTGAAAAGCTCTCATTCAAAATTTCTCAGTGTCGTTTCAAACAAGCGGTATCTTCTAGCCGAGCATACAACCGCTATAAATTGAAAGGGGAGAATCAATGGACAAAATTGAAAGAGTCGATCGGGTATTAAATGGAAAAGAGGTCGACAGACCGCCTGTTTCGCTGTGGTATCATTTTGGCGTACAACACGCCGGCGGCGAACAATTTGCGCGGATTACCCTGGATTTTTTCAAGTATTACGATTTTGATTTTTTAAAGGTCATGAACGACTATTTTTATCAGCCGCCTCAAGGCCTGGATGCGGTCAAGACCAAAGAAGATTTACAGCGTATCACCCGCTTCGAGGTAGACCAAACCGACTGGCAGGAACAGTTCAAAGCCTTGGAATATATCAGTGCCAAACTGAAAGGCAAGGCCTATTTTATTGATACGGTATTCGATCCCTGGCAAACCATGCGCCGGAATATGGCGGGGGAAAATATCGATTCGCTAATGGAGAATGAGCCCGAAAGCCTGCTGGAAGCCTTAGATATTATTGCAGAAAACCTGATTGCTTACTGCCAGAGATCACTGGCCATCGGATCAGCAGGCATTTTTATGTCGATGTGGGCGGCCGATGAGCTGATCAGCCGGGATAATTTTTTAAAATTTGTCAAACCCCCTGCGGTGAAAGTATTCAAGGCCATTTCAGATCTTGGCAAAATGAACACTGCCCATATTCATGGGGAAAATCTATTTTTCGATGATGTGTTAGATTTTCCCGCGACCATTTTCAACTGGTGGGATCGGAGCCCCCAAGGCCCCTCACTGCAGTGGGTCAAAGACCGCATACCGGGCTGTGTCATGGGAGGTATCAACCAGAAGATTGTGGCCCGCACCACCCGGGAGTTTTTACGAAATCATGTTCACGAG
>JASFFJ010000853.1:0-3279 GCA_050124355.1 Desulfobacterales bacterium
CCCGGTGGAATTGCTTTTTTCTTTTTTCGGGAAACGACGATGTAACGGTAACCTTTGCCTCGAAGCCATTTGATATTGTCCTCACTGGCGATGCCGGCGTCCAAAATGATCATTGGCATCAATAGCGAATCCTGGCCACATTCTCCAGCCGATAGGCCCTTGATCATCTGTTCAAGCGTTTTCGGCTCGCTAAGGGTTGATAGGGACAGCCTCTTTATTATTTACATCATTAATTCTATCGTATATTTGTAAAAACACATAATTCAAGAAAAGGAGGTAACTTCAGATGCCCCGGACAGGAAGACTGGTCAATGGAGCGCAAAAGACTGCCTATCACATCATGTCACGAACAGCACTGGACGGTTTTCCATTCGGCGATGTGGAAAAAGATCAGCTGGTTAAAATCATAAAAAAATTCAGCAAGTTGTTTTTTGTTGAGGTGTTCGGATTCTGCAATATGGGTAACCATTTCCATTTGCTCATCCAGATGTTTCCGGAATATCACTTTAAAGATGAAGATATCCAGCAACGATGCAAGGCCCACTATGACGAGAATTTTGAGCTATCCGCTGAGCAGATAGACGCATATAGACTTAAATTGTCGAGCCTGGCCAACTATATGAAAGAGATAAAACAGGCCTTTTCCTGGTATTATAATCAGCGCCATCACCGTCGGGGTACTCTTTGGGGTGAACGCTTCAAAAGTGTTATCGTTGAAAACGGTGAGACCCTGATCAATTGCCTGGCGTACATCGATCTGAATCCGCTGCGGGCCGGCCTGGTTGATCGTCCCGAAGACTATCGCTGGAATTCACTCGGCTATCATCTGCAGACTGAAAATAAAGATCATTTTCTGTCCACTGATTTTGGACTCAAAGAATTCAGTATCAACAACGAAAAAGAGCGGATCAGAAGATATCGCCGCTATGTTTATGAAGCCGGGGCAATCGACCGCCCTGACAAAATGCAAGCCGAGGTCATTGATCCAAAAGTTGTTGCAAAAGAACGCAAAAAAGATTTTGAAATCAGTCGGATCAGCCGCTTCATATACCGTACACGCTATTTTACGGATTCGGGCATCATCGGATCAAATGAGTTCGTGGCTGAAAATTATCAGCGGTTTAGACACCTATTTTACTCAAAGCATGAGAAGAAACCCAAGCCGGTCAAGGGCCTGGAGGGGATGTATTCGTTGAAGCGACTGTCAGAAATTATCTGACATGAAATGTAGCGGGTATATTGCTGTTCCATAAAAGCATAGGCGCTGCCACCGGCAAAAAAACCGCCGGTCTGATCAAAGAAAAAAACTGTGCCATTTTTGCAAAGTTTCACACGAAACGGATGCATGCTTAAATTTCAACTCTATGTCAGGTCGCTTTTGAATTATTGACCTCGACTGCGAGTTTAAGTCCAATGTTTTCTACGAGAACAGAAAGGCTGACCGGTTGCGGATCGCATTTTTGAGCCTTTGCGTTTGATAGTCTATAGATACTATGCTATTTTTACCCTGACTCTGATTTTGAGAAAAAATAAAAACCATAATCAACGGAGAGAAATATGCAATCCATCTTACTCGAAATTCCAGAAGAAATTGCGTCTCAAATTAAGCTTCCCCCTAAGCGTGCCAAAATAATGCTAATGGAGGAACTTGTGCTCCGTCTTTATGAACAAGGTATTATCACCGCCGCTCATGGTGCTTCATTGCTTAAGAAGGATCGGGTTTCTTTCGAAAGATTCCTGGCGGAGCACGAAATTGCGTTTCACGGGGATCGGGATGAGTTAGATAGTGACTTGACGAATTTGGACCGAGCCCTATGATCGTCAGCAATACAACACCCATAAGTAACTTTCTTCACTTGGGCCAGATGGAAATCCTTAAAACGATTTTCAAAGAGCTACACGTACCAATGGCCGTTCACTCTGAAATTGAAACCTTCTTTTCTGGCGACCATCAATGGCAAAGATGTCTTGTTGAGGATTTCATCATAAAAACGGAAGTACAAACCTCGCCGAAAATCCAAGAACTTATGATCCATCTGCATATGGGTGAAGCGGAAGCCTTATGCCTTTGCATTGAAAATAACGCAAAGCTATGTCTGTTGGATGATAAGGATGCAAGAATTATCGCCCGATTAAACAAGATACCTATATCCGGGACTTTGGGCGTTTTGATGAGAGCCAAGAAGATGGGGATAATTGAATCTGTAAAAGAGCCCATGGACCGGCTCAGAACCGACCACCATTATTGGATTAACGATGCGATGTACAACAAAGTTCTGAGTTTATCCGATGAATAGGAAGTAATTTTTTTCGAATCGTTGGATTTTTTCTCATTCTAAGGTCTCACCAAAATAAATAAGGCACTCACGATCAGCTTGTAAGCGCCTGTTATTATTATGGTACGCCCGGCAGGATTCGAACCTGCGGCCTACGGATTCGAAGTCCGGCGCTCTATCCAGCTGAGCTACGGGCGCATAGTTCATTTAACATCATTTTGAATAATTTTCAGTGAGTTATGGGGATTATAACTAATCGCTAAGTTCACTGTCTATACCTGAAAATCACCAAAAATCACGCAAAAGTTTCCCTATAAGTTCCCTTTTTTTTATTGATTCATTAAAAAACCCTTGATACAATCCCTTAAACGCGAAAAAGGGAACAAGGAGGGAACCAGGGATGCCGAACAATCTCATAAAAATACGAAAATTTCAAGGCATATACTACCTCGAATCAAAAAAAAAGCGTTACCAAGGCAGACCAGACCGCTGCTTTTACGTCATATATAAAAACCAAAAAAAAATAGTCAGAGAAAAAGTTGGTTGGCTCTCTGAAGGATACAACGCCCAACTCGCAGATCAAATCCGGGCAAACCGAGTAAGCAATCTCCGCCACGGCAAAGAATTACCGAACCGAAAAAAAAGGGAACCAACATTTGCCGAGGCATGGAAAAGGTACGATGCGTGGCTCGATACCGGCAAAAAACACGTGTATGATGACCGGAACAGGTACGACAACCATTTGAAACGAAAGTTCGCATCTAAGTTTTTGTCACAGATAACGGCGCATGACCTCGAAAAATTCAAGGACAGTTTATTAAAAAAGGGGCTTGCGCCGCAGACTACCAAACACATCCTCGTATTGATCCGCCAAATATATAATAAGATGATTAAGTGGGGCCTATGGGACGGACAAAACCCAATAAAAGGCGTTAAACTGCCGAAAATAAATAATCAGCGCGTCAGGTTCCTCACGCATCAAGAAGCAGACGATTTCCTCGGC